>JANLQZ010000804.1:0-45320 GCA_031368125.1 Betaproteobacteria bacterium | reverse complement strand
CATCACCACGATGCGATCGCAGGCCGTCATGATGAAGTCGATGTCGTGTTCGACCACCAGCATCGCCATTCCCCGCGCCTTGAGCTCAAGGATCATGTTCAGGAGATTGTGGGTTTCCGCGTCGTTCAGTCCGGCCGCCGGCTCGTCCATCATGAGCAGAGCGGGGTCGCTGGCGAGGGCGCGGGCGATGTCGACCAGGCGCAGCTGGCCCAGGGTCAGGTGGCCGATGGCGTCGGCGGCGCGGCTGGCCAGGCCAACGAATTCGAGCAATTCCATCGCCCGGTCGCGCGCCTTGCGTTCCTGCGCCGCCACGGCACGGCTGGAAAACAGTGCGCGAGCGATGCCGTCCGGAAACTTGGGATGCAGCCCGAGCAACACGTTCTCCAGCACCGTCATTCCGTGGAACAGACGCACGATCTGGAATGTGCGGGCCATGCCCATCGGGCTACGGGTGTGGGGCGGCGCGTCGGTGACGCGTTGGTCCCGAAAGTAGATGTCGCCGGATGTCACCGGCCGCACGCCCGTGATCAGGTCGAACATCGTGGACTTGCCCGCGCCGTTGGGACCGATCAGCCCCGTGACCTGACCCGTCAGGGCCTGGAAGGAAACTTCGTTGACGGCGACAAGCCCACCAAATCGCCGCACCGCCTTGTCGATCTTGAGGATGGCCTGCTGGCCATTTGATTCAACTGTCATGTGCCGACTTCCTTCAGCGTTCGGCTGCGCCGCGTGGACCGGCGCCGAACAATTTGCGCCAGCGCATGTTTTCCAGCAAGCCTGAAAGACCATGCGGCATGAACAGCAGGAAAACCAGGATGAAGGCTCCGTAGACAAGTGTCTCCAGTTCTCCGAACGACACCAGCAGCTGTGGCAGCAGGACAACGACAATCGAACCCAGGACGGGGCCGAAACGTGTGCCGAGGCCGCCGACGACGGCGATGGTCAGGATGCTCACCAGGATGCGGAACTCGCTCATGCTCGGGTCGACGCGCAGGCTCATCATCGAAAAACACATGCCTGCGATACCTGCGATCACTGCGGCCAGCACGAACATGCGCAGCTTGTAGTTGGTGACGGGCACGCCCAGGGCGGACGCTGCAGTCTCGTCGTCGCGTATGGCCTGCAATGCGCGCCCGATGTGGCTGCGGATGATGAAGTCGTGCAACAGCAACACCAGTCCCACGAAGGCCAGGATCACGTAGTAGATGCCGACCTTGCTCAGTGGCACGTCGCCGAACACCAGTGGCGGCACGGCCAAACCGGTCGATCCTCCGGTGAAGTCGATCCAGCGGATCGCCACGCCATAGAAGATAAGCCCGAACGCCAGCGTGGCCATGGCCAGGTAGTGGGTTCGCAAGCGCAGCAGCGGGATGCCGATCACCAGCGCGACGGCGGCGCACACGCCGATACTTGCCAGCATGGCCCAGACCGGGGACCACTGCGCCTTCAACTGCAACAGTGAAAAGGCGTACGCGCCGATCGCGAAGAAGGCCTGCTGGCCGAGTGAAATTTGGCCGGTATAACCATAGAGCAGGTTGAATCCCATGGACAGGATGGTGTAGATCCCGATCAGCATGATCAGCCGCAGTTGGAAACCGCTGGTGATCACGGCGGGCAGCACTGCGGCTATCGCCAGGACGACGAATACCGGTGTGATGGACTTGCGTTGTGGCGTATGCGACATCGCGGTCATCGCTTCTCCGCTTCGTAGTCGCCGAGCAGGCCATAGGGACGCACGAACAGGACCAGCAGAATCAACAGGAAGATCGCCGGCTCGGCATACAGGCTGGTGCCGTAACCGGCCATGAGGGACTCCATCATGCCGATGGCGATCCCCCCGGCTGCCGCAGCGAAGGGGCTGCCGAGGCCACCCAGGATCGCGGCCATGAATCCCTTGACGGTCAGGATCAGGCCCATCCCGATCTGGCCACCCAGGATCGGCCCGACCAGGATGCCGGACATGCTGCTGACCAGGGCACTGAAAAGAAAGCTGAACTGCACGATGCGCTCGGAGCGGATGCCCATCAGCGACGCGACCCGCGGGTTGACGCCGGTCGCCCGGATGGACAAACCGAAACGCGTGCGGTACAGGATGAACCAGGTGACTGCGAGGCAGGCCGCGAACAGGGCGATGATCGCGAGTTGCTGGGAGTTGGTGATCAGGATCCCCAGTTTCATCGGCTCAAGCGAAAACAAGGTGGGCACGAACTGCTGGTCCGGCCCCCAGATCTGCAGTGCCACGCCGAAAATGACGATGGCAGCACCCAGGGTTCCCATCATGATGGTCAGCGGGGGTGCACCGCGGCGTACCAGGGGGCGGTACACGCCGTAGTCCAGCCCCAGGGCGACCAGCATCACCGCGACCAGTACCAGAGGCACGGCAAGCCCCAGCGGGATTGCTGCCGTCACTGAAAACAGAATCGCGCACATCGCACCCAGCATGACGAAGTCGCCCTGTGCAAAGTTGATCACGCGGCTGGACCCGTAGATGATCGAAAGCGACAGCCCGATCAGCCCGTAGACGCTGCCATTCGTGATCCCGGCAAGCAGAAGATAGCCAAGTTTTTCCATTGGGAATACTCAAGTGTCAACGCGACTGCCGTGCGTCGCAGGGTCTCGCGCGCCGGCTGCCGAAACTGCAGACACGCAAAAGCGACCGAGGATTCGAATTGCGTCGGCCCGATCATGGGCCTGCACCGGTCGCCGCATCGCCGGCAACCGGTACACGGCCCGAAGCTCAGTTTTTCGGCTTGAGCTTGGTCATGTCGGGAACGACCAATTTCTCACCTTTGTTGGCAACCTCGGTGAAGACGAAAAACTGGCGGTCCGGGACACCATGGTGCTGGGCTCCAGGGCCGAACTGGTAACCCACACCTTTTTGACCCTGCATGCCTTCAAATTTCCCGACCCGTTCGGTCGCGTCACGGATCGCTTTGCGCGCAGCGACGAGGTTGCCGCTGTTGATGACCTTTTGCACCTCGGCATCGGACAGCACCTTGACCGCCAGCGTTGCGGCGTCGTACCCCTGCGCCGGGGAGGGCGAGGGCTGGATGGGCTTGAACTTGGCGTTGTAGTCGGCGTACAGTTTCGCGACTTCCGGGCGCGTCATGTCCACCGACGTTGGCACGAGGATGCCATCAGCCGATTCACCGGCCAGCTTGAGGAAAGCCCCCATGATGCCGACGCGTGGCATCACGATCGGGCTTTTGATGCCGAGCTGGCGCATCGTGCGCGCGACACGGGCCCCGTCTGCCGGGTAGGGGAATACCAGCACGACATCCGGCTCGGTTTGCCGCAGGTTGATCACTTGCGGCGACACGTCGGTGGCCGCCATGTCGTAGGTCTGCTGGGTCAGCACCTTGATGCCCTTGGCTTCGAGGGACTGGATGGTCGAGCGCGCGCCATCGGCGCCAAACGGCGTCGAATTGTTGATCACGGCGACCTTCTTGATGCCCATCTCGGCGAAGGCGTCGGCGATGGCGATTCCATCCTGCGCGGCCTTCGGGCCGAATCGGAAATGCCAGACCGCGTTGTCGGTCAGGTTGTTCGCGGACGCCGACAACATGTAATAAGGAATTGCATTCTGGGCGGCGACGGGAATCATCGCCGCGGCGGTGGCAGAAGGGCTGCCGCCGATGATCATCAGCGCCTTGTCGTCTTCGGCGCAACGGGTGGCGAAGGTGGCGGTCAGTTGCGGATCCGTCTTGCCGTCATAAGCGATGACCTCGACCTTGCGCCCGTTGATGCCGCCCTTGGCATTCAAAGGCTCGATCACCATGTTGAGGCCGTTCAGGCTTTCGATGCCGGTGTCGGCAGCCGCACCGGAGCGGTCGTCGACCACGCAGATCTTCAGTGGCAGCGGCGTTTGCGCGAACGCATTGGCAGCGCATGCACCGACGATCGCGCCGACCATGGCACCGGCGAAAACGCGGTGACGTGCGGGGACGAGAAATTTGTGAATCCTGGTGTGTTGCACGTTGACTCCTTCGGGCGGAAATGCCCCCTAGACGGAACCGATGGGCTGCTGTCGCGGCGACAGTATTTGTACCTTGACGTATCGTACCCTACCTTACTGTACGCCGCTTAACTGGAATGCTACCCTACGGAAGTTATTTGCGCAAGCGTTCAAACCCGCCTTCACCGACGCGGTGGTTGCCACCGCCGGTGGCTGCACGCCTGGGCACGTGTATCGCTTAGGGTATTCCCGGGTGCCAACGATCCAGATCGTACGGCATATTATTAGTTGCTTGCGTACCGTCTGTTGCGCCAAGCCGGTTCACCCACGGTGCGTCTGCACCACTCCCTGCGAGGGCGTTTTCATGATCACCGCGAAAGATGCGGATTTCCACCCCTGCGATCCGGCTGATCTCAGCTGGACCGAAACCACCTTTCTTCCTTTTGGAGTTCCAGACGCCGGCATATTTGGCAACGCCTATGTGCTTGCCCGCCCGAACCTCGGCGTGGTCAGCGCCGCAATCATCGTGAGCCAGGGTTTTTGCCGCCAGCCCTACGAGATCGACTTCACCGATCCGCAAATGCACCTGCCGTGCCCCGCGTCCTTCTCGAATTACTCCCTGGCCAACGGGCTGACTGTGGAGGCGACCAACGACGCACGGGACTACCACCTCACCTATCGCAATGCGCTGGGGGCCTGCAGTTTCGATCTGCACTTTCGAGGGCTGCATCGCCCGTTCGATCCGCATGACCCGAACGAGAATCCGCTGCTGGAGGCGGCGAAGAACGGCCCGCCCGATCCCCGCATTGGCACCGAATGGACGAACGGCCATTTCGAAGCCAAGGGGCACATCACCGGCGAACTCGAGTTGCGGGGGCGCCATTACCGCGTCGATTGTTACGACGGGATGGACCATAGCTGGGGGCCCCGACCACAGGTCGGCACGCGTGCAGTTTCCTGGATTTCCGTGAACTTCGGCGATGACCTCGCGTTTCACCTGGCCGTGCCGATGAACATCGATCGCGGGGAGGTGAACTACGACGCGCTGCGGTTCGGTTTTGTGATGGAGCACGGCCAGACCTTCGGATTGGTCGAGGCAAGTGTGCGGGCCACGCGGGTCGACCTGTTGGCAACCACCAACCATATCCGTTGCAAGGACGTGCGTGGCCGCGAATGGGAGTTCTTCGGCAGTGTCGTTGGTGGGCACCCATGGCACTCCTTCAATCCGTGTCACGTCTGTTACCAGTCGCTGATGCGTTACCACTGGGGCGATCGGGTCGGCTACGGCGAGTTCGGGGACATCTTTGGCCTGGACTACCTGGCTGAGCGGATGTCGCGCACTGGTCGTCATCGTTGAGGGCCGCGGCATGACAACCGTTACAGGCGCTCCAACCGGCTTCGATGTGCTCGACAATCCGTCGGAGGAGTTCATCGCGGAGATGCGCAGGCGTTACCCGACCGAGCGCGAGACCGAGGAATTGCTGGCGCGCAAACTGCGTAAACGCAGCGGGCCGCCCTACCGGCGCGCGACACTGGAAGAACTGTCGGGCTATCTTCACAAGATGCTGCTTGAAAAGATCGCCGGCAGGTTTGAAGTATCGGAGCAGGGCTGGTTCACGGGCGGTGTGTCCAAAATCCAGATGGGTTTTGCGCTGGAGTGGACGGACCCGGTGCGCGGCCCGACTCGTGATCACCTGGTGTTGCGGATGGACCCGTCAGAGTCATCCAACACCACCAGCCGCGTGCGGGAGTACGAGTTGCTCGGCGCTTTCGATGGCGTGGTCCCGGTTCCGCGCGTGTTCTGGCTCGACCCGGATGGCAGTTGGTTCCCGGAGCCTGCGCTGATCTATTCCTACGTACCCGGCGTGACCAAACCGAAGGCCACCAGCACGGGCAAGGTCAGTGGTCTGGGAACCGTGTTCGGACCGGCGCTGCGCAAGCTGCTGGCTCCGCAGTTCCTGCGCCATCTGGCCTCCATTCACACGCTCGACGTGTCGAAGTACTCCTTTCCCAGCATGGATATTCCCCAGGTCGGGTCTACGCAGAGTGCGTCCTGGCAGCTCAATCGTGCGCGCCGCGTGTGGGAGGAGGACCGCGGCGAGGATTTCGCGTTACTGGAGGTGGCGGCCAATTGGCTTGATCGCAATCTGCCTGTCCTCGACCGCGCCAGCGTGGTGCATGGCGACTACCGCAGCGGAAATTTCCTGTTCGACGAGGCCAGCGGCAACATCAATGCCTGGCTGGACTGGGAGCGCGGGCACATCGGTGACCGCCACCGCGACCTGGCCTGGACAACACAGCTGACGATGGGCCACTACAGCGATGATGGCAAGACCTACTACGTCTGCGGGCTGATCGCACTCGACGAGTTTTACGAGCAGTACGAGAAGGCGTCTGGCCTGAGCGTCGATCCCGCGCGGCTGGCGTTTTACCAGATTCTCAATTGTTACCAGATCCTGGGTTCGGTGATGGCCACCGGGTATCGCGTCGCCCGGCTGGGCAAGTCGCATCAGGATGTCTTGTTGACCCGGATCAAGGGCATGGCGCCGTCGGTGTGTCTGGACCTCGCGCGCCTCTTGAAGGAGCGGATCTGATGACAGATGTCACCGAGAACGGCTTGCGTGCGGCCGTGAAGGCCCTGACCGACATTGTCGCCCCGGCCATCAGCCATACCGACCCGCTTGCGATCGAGCAACTGCGACTCGTGGTGGACTACCTGGAGTTCGTGCGCCGCCGCCTGGATTTTCTCCACGATCGCGACCGATTCGAGTTGGACCACCACCTCGCCATGGCGCGTGCGCTCGACGAGCTTGGGGCGCCCGGCTCGGACCACACCATGGTGCTGCTCAAGTCTGCACTCGAGGACGGGGCGAATACGCAGGCACTCCCGGCTGCCTCGAGTCCGGAGCTCAAGTCTGCCGCGGCCGCACTCGCCGCGGCCATTCGGGAATTGATCCGTGAATCGGCCGGGTTCGATGCGCAGATCCGTCGCAGGGTAGAGCGGTGCGTCCTGGACGGGACCGACGCGCGCATCACGTTCGACCGGGCCTGGTACCTGCCGCTAGGTTTCGATCCTGCCGGTGGGGAAGTTCCGGCATTGGCGGACCTGCTGGCGAAGGCGCCATCGGGCTAAGCCCGCCGTCGCCGTGGCATGCCGGGCGCCATTGTCTTTGGTACGCGGGAGCAGGACTGGATTGCCCGGGGTCGTGCCGTGCCAGGGTTTGTTCGGTGTCAGGCGGGCGGGGCTTCAGTCGCGGCAATTTCCCGCAAGCGGAATTTCTGGATCTTGCCGGTGGGAGTGCGCGGCAACTCCGCCACGACGCGTACACGTTCAGGCCAGTACTGCTTCGCCACCTGGGATCGCGCCATGTAGTCCTGCAGGGCTGCGAGGTCGAAGCTGGCACCGGGCTTCAGAACCACAAAAGCACAGGCACGCTCACCCAGGCGGCGGTCCGGATATCCGACAACGGCCGCCGCAGCGACCGCCGGATGCATCACCAGAAGGCTCTCAATCTCGAATACCGGCACGTTTTCACCGCCACGAATCAGCACATCCTTGGTGCGCCCGTTGATGCGGACGTATCCTTCCTCGTCCATATAGGCGAGGTCGCCCGTATCAAACCAGCCTTCGGCGTCATAGGTCGCCAGATCCGGGCGTTTGAAATATCCCAAAAAGACCTGCGCCCCCCGCACCAGCAAGCGACCTGTCTGGCCCACCGGCAACGACTGGCCGTTGGTATCGGCCACCAGCACTTCCATGCCTTCAAGTGGGCGACCATCGGTGGTGGACGATTTCTCGGCCGCCCTTTGTGGTTCGGTCAGGGTGCCGGAAAGCGCCTCCGTCATCCCCCACAGGGAACACACGGCGAGGTCGAGTTCGCGGGCCGCGCGCTCGATCAGCACGGGCGGTATCGGTGCACCGCCGCACAAAAAAGCGCGCAGCCGCTGCGGGCGAGGCGCGCCGGCCGCCACCGCATCGCAGATGTCGGTCAGAAACGGTGTGGAGGCAGCGGTGTAGGTCACGCCTTCTTCTGCCATCAACGCGACGCCCCGCGCCCCGTCCCATACATCCTGCAGCACCATCGTGCCGCCGAGGCGTACCGCCAGCATCATGACGGCCGCGTAACCCGTCATGTGTCCGACCGGGGTCGCGCACAACAGCACATCGTCAGGGGCCAGGCCGAAGCGCCCAGCCAGCGCGTTCAGGCATGCGAGCAGCGTATTGGAGCTGTGCATGACGCCCTTGGGGTCCCCCGTGGTGCCGGACGTGAAGACCATCACACTGACGTCGTCGGGTCGCAACGCCGCGGATGCCCGGTCCTCGGAGCATGCGACGGGTGTCGCGCACTGGAGCATGCGGCAATCGAAACTGTGTTGTGGATCACCGTCGACCACCACGATGTGTCGCAGGTTCGGCAGTTCCACGCGCAACCCCGCGGCCATGGCGGCGTGGTCGAAGCCGCGATACATCTGCGGCACGATCAGCACCTTGCTTTGGGCAAAACCAAGCATGTAACGCAGTTCGCGCTCGCGAAATATCGGCATCAGCGGATTGACGACGGCACCGATGCGGCCACATGCAAACGCCGTGACGACGAACTCCCACCAGTTCGGTAGTTGCACTGAAACCACATCCCCTGGTACGACTCCCATCTCCCGAAGCGCACCCGCGCAGCGCGCAACCATGTCGCCCAGCTCGCGATAGGTAAACCGGCGCGACGCTGCGCGGTCGACCCGATGCGCCACGATCGCGGTCTTGTCCGGGTCCAGCCGAATCGACTCCACCAGGAAGTCATCCATGGTCTTGTCGATCCAGTAGCCAGCCGCACGCATTGCCGACCCGCGGGCCGCCAGTGAGTCTGTGCAAGCAGTCATGCCAGGCCTCCAGGATAGTGTCGCGACGTGTCAATGCGCAGTGGTTCAATCGCAGGCGACGTCATGCCGGCAACCACCGATCAGGAAAACCGATGAACCAGGAACAGGGACAACGAAGGCACGGTCACCAGCAGCACCGTGCGCAGCCCGTCCGCAACCAGGAATGGCACCACCCCCCGGAAGGTCTCCATCAGGGGTACATCGCCGGCGAGCCGGTTGATCAGGTAGACGTTCATGCCAACCGGGGGATGGATCAGGCCTACCTCCACCACGGTCAGGCAGATGATGCCGAACCAGATGCTTTTGTCGGCCTGCGGCATGCCCAAGATGTCGAGCCCCATGATCATCGGGTAAAACATCGGAACGGTGAGCATGATCATCGACATCGACTCCATGACGCAGCCAAGGAACAGGTAGATCAGGATCACGACAAAAATGATTGCCAGGGCAGGCAGGCCGAGTCCCTGCACCCAGGTGGCAAGGGCGGCTGGCATCTGGGTCAGCGCCAAGGTGGTATTGAGCATGTCGGCGCCGAGCAGGACCAGCAGAATCATGGCGCTGCCAGTAGCGGTACCGAGCACGCTCGACACGATGCCAGGCATACGCATGCCGCCTGCCACGGCGATCACCCCGGCGGCAGCTGCGCCGATCGCCGCCGCTTCGGTCGGTGTTGTCCAGCCACCATAGATGCCTCCGACAACGACCACGAACACCAGCAGGATAGGCAGGACCTGCAGCAATGCCTGGAACCGCAGCCCCCAGGCGACGCGCGGTCCAGCCGGCCCCGATGAAGGGTTGATGGTCACCATCACCTGGACCACGATCATGTACCCCAGCATCGCGATCACGCCTGGAATCACCGCTGCCATGAACAGTTTTCCGATCGATTCCCCGACCAGGATTGCATAGATCACCAGCGGGATCGACGGAGGGATCAGGATGCCAAGCGTGCCCCCGGCGGCCAGCGCGCCGGTTGCAAGCGCCCCCGAGTAGTTCAGGCGGCGCAATTCTGGCAGTGCAACCTGCCCCATGGTCGCGGCTGTGGCGAGTGAGCTTCCGCATATCGCGCCGAAGGCTCCGCAGGCGCCAATCGCCGCCATCGCAACGCCGCCGCGCCGGTGCCCGACGCACGACGTGATGAACCTGAATAGCGCTCGGGAGAGGTTGCCATGCGTGGCGAACTGGCCCATCAGGAGGAACAGGGGAATGACGACCAGGTCGTAGTTCGAGAGCCGCGCATAGGCCAGGTTCTTGAAGAAGTTCAGCAACGGAGTGACCGAGCCGCCGGTCAGTTGTACATATGCGCCGGCGCCGCTGATCAGCATCGCGATGCCGATGGGAACGCGAAAGAACATCATCAGCAGCATCGCGGCAAACGTGAGCAACCCGATTTGAACGCCGTTCATACAGTGTTCTCCGAGCAGCTTGGAAGGGCATTGGCTCCAGCGATCGGCCAAGCCGGTCCCATGACAAACTTGACGCGGCCGCTCATCTGCTGCCCGCAGGTTCGCTGACACCCAGGACTTCACGTGCTTGCTGCGCAAAGCGGTCGATGGCAAGCAGGGCGAGCAGGGCAAAACCCGGCACCATGCCAGCATAGGAAATCCAGGTCGGCACGCCAAGAATCGCCGAAATCTCCCCCGCCTCGTGAATTGCCACCACGGCCACGCTGGTTCGCCATGCGATCGTGATCGCTACCACCGCGATCAGCAGCGCGCCCACCGCCTCCAGCATCGCAATGGCCCGGCTGCTCCACCGGTTGGTGAAAAAGTCCACTTTGACGTTGCCCGATACCGCAAAACACCAGGGGAAAAACCAGGCGGTCGCTACCGCCGCCGTGACGCTTGTCAGTTCCACGTCGCCGGGCACCGGCAGCGCGAACAACTTGCGACTGATGACCGATACCACGACCAGCGCCAGGATGCACACCAGTAGCAGGCCCCCGACGAGAGCCATCCACCTTGCCATCGCCGTGAGGCGCTTGTTGACGGCGCCAGCCGCGCTATCACCCGGCGCGCCGGCGTCGATTCCTTCAGCCACGCTGTGGGTCCTCAACGGGCGTATTTATTCATAAGCGCCTTGGCGTCATCCAGCATCTTCTTCCCGTCGGCCCCCTTGGCGCTGACTTCCTTCACCCAGTCGACCTCGACCGACTCGGTCGCCTTGACCCAACGCGCATATTCTTCGTTGCTGAGCCGCACATTGCGGCCACCACCGGTATTGCCCATTGGTGCATAGGCGCTGATCTTGTCGGCGAAAAACTTGCCCCCGACAGCCGACTGGTCGCGGCCGGAGTTCGCATCGATGACCTTCTTCAGATCCGCCGGCAGGCTGTCGTATTTCGCGGGGTTCATGGCGAACACCGTGGCGCTGGCGAAGAAGCCGGTCTGTCCTTCCGGAACGTCCAGGTGGAACTTGGTGACCTCGTCGAGCTTGAGCATTGGCACTCCGCTCCAGGTCATCATCGTGCCGTCGATGACGCCCTTCGACAGCGACTCGGTGATCGCCATCGAGGGCAATTGAACCGTTGCCATTCCAAGCGCGGCCAACCCCTTGGCCGCGTAGCGGCTGGGTGCGCGAACCTTCAGATTGACCGAGTCTTCCAGCGACCTGACATTCTTGCTGCTGAAGTGCAGCAGTTGCGGGTCGGTAATCGCGACCCATAGCACTTTTACGCCCCGGTATTCGTCCATCGCGTGGGCCTGGATGAAGTCCCACAATGCGCGGCTTCCACCCTCGGCACCTTTCACCATGAACGGCAGTTCGAAAACCTCGGACTTGGTAAAAGAACCCGGCTTGAAACCGGGATTGGTCCAGGTGGCGTCCACGATGCCGTCGCGAACCTGGTCGAACAACTGCGCCGCAGTACCGCCCAGTTGCATCGACGGGTAGATCTCGCATTTCATCCGGTTGGATGACTGCGCAGCGATCTTGTCGCACCATGGTTGAATCAGCTCGGTCTGGTAGATCGATGACCCGGGCGTCGCATGGTGAACCCGGAGCGTAACTGTTTGCGCGCCTGCGGCAACGGCGGACGCCGCCATGACAAGGCCCAGTGCTGAATTGGCAAGTTTCATGTTTATCTCCTCGCTGTTGGAATATCTGACCGGAATCGGATCGCGGATTACAGGCAGCCGTGTGGTAATTTGACGTACCGTAAGCTACCTGATTGTACGCGACCGTGTTGGAATACTACCGTGTCCGAAGCGCGCAAGCAAGCCCGTCCCGACACCGACAGCCCGGCGCCGGCATCCCGGGGCCGTCTTGGCGCCTCAGGCAGGGGCAATGACACCCGCCGTCGCCAGCGCATTGATGCGATCGTCCGCCAACCCCCAATGCCGCAAGGCACCGGCGGTGTCGGTTCGGGGGTTGACCGGTGCATGGCGGACACCGCCGGGCGTGCGACTGAACTTTGGCGCGGGTGCCGGCTCGGCCACGCCGCCCGCATGCAGGAAGTTGTGCCGCGCAAGCGCATGCGGATGTACCATGCTTTCCTCCATGGACAGGACGGGCGAAACGCAGGCGTCACCGTCGGCAAAATGGCGGGCCCATTCGTCGCGCGTCCTCGTTTCAAACACCGCCGCGAGGCGTTGGTGCAAGGCGTCCCATTGGGCCGGGTCGTCGCGGTCGGGCAGGGACTCACCGGCCAACCCCAGGCGCTCGATCAGTTCGCGGTAGAAACGCAGTTCGACCGCACCCACTGCGACATATTTGCCGTCTTGCGTACGGTAGGTGGTGTAGTAGGGAGACCCTCCGTCGACGGCGTTGGATCCACGCGCGGGCGCCCAGATGCCGGCCTGGCGATAGCCGTGGTGCATGGTCATGAGGTTGACAGCGCCATCGAACATGGCAGCGTCGACAACCTGGCCGTGGCCGGAGGTCTTGGCCTCGAGCAATGCGGCCACCAGCCCCATTGCAAGATACATCGCGCCGCCGGCGAAATCGCCAATCAGGTTGAGGGGGACAACCGGCGCTCCCGCCTTGGGGCCGATGGCATCGAGTACTCCGGCCAACGCGATGTAGTTGATGTCGTGGCCCGCCTGCTGGCTGAGCGGGCCGTCCTGGCCCCAGCCGGTCATGCGGCCATAGACCAGGCGCGGATTGATCTCCTGGCAGGGCTTGGGCCCCAGGCCAAGCCGCTCCATGACCCCTGGACGGAAACCCTCGATCAACAGGTCGGCGGATCGCACCAGTTCCAGTACGGCTCCGATGCCGTCGGGACTCTTCAGATTGACCGCCGCGGCGCGTTTACCCCGATTGAGCAGGTCATAACGCCGCTCGATCGCAAAGCCCAGGTCGGACGGCGCGAGCCTGTCGATGCTGAGCACATCCGCACCCATGTCGGCCAGCAGCATTCCGCAAAAGGGTGCCGGCCCGATGCCCGCCATTTCCACCACCCTGATTCCCGTCAATGGTCCCATTTGACAGTCTCCGTTGGATTGCCTCGCCCGCGCACTTGTGCAGCCACCACGATCTCGTGCGCAACCATGGTGGGTTGGCGTCACTATAGGCTCAATCAAGAGATCGATAGACTGACGATCGACGGGCGGCGAGGCAACCCTCCCGTCAATCATTTCATTGGCAATTCTCGCACGAAGCGATTCAACACTCGCAAATACTTGCCATCGCAAAATAAATGAGTTAGACTCACTTAACCGTTTGCCAGCGGCTTGCTGGCGTGGCGCTCCGGATGTCGGGGCAAGCTGGAGAACACTGTGCACAAAACACAAATCCTGGAAGTTTTCGGCGCGGCGGCGCAAGCCCCGCTGGAATATGCGCGGGCCTGGAAGGCCAAACATGCGCGCCCGGTGATCGGCTCCTTTCCCATGAACTTTCCGGGCGAACTCGCGCATGCCGCGGGGGCGTTGCCGGTGATCCTGCAGGAGTCGTCGGCGCCGATCACGTTCGGCCATGGCATGTTGATGCCATCCTATTGTGGCTACACACGCAGCATCGTCGACCAGGCCATGATTGGTGAGTTCAAGTTTCTCGATGCCATCATGTTCGGCGACCATTGCGTGCAGCTGCTTGGTGCCGCCGACGCGGTACGCATGCAGTTGCCCGACACCAAGGTCATTTTCTTCCAGCTGATTTCCTCGATGTGTGATCCCTGGACCTTGGGTCGGTCGCGCGAGACCTTCCTGACGCTCAAGCAGGAGTTGGAAGAGTTCATCGACCGCCCGATCGAGGACGAAGCGCTGCATGCCAGTGTGCGTATCTTCAACCGCAACCGCCAGCTGCTGCGCAAGATCTACGACCTTCGAACCGCCGGCAAGATCGCGATGACGGCAACCCAGATCCAGCATGTCGTCAAGTCGAGCATGGTCATGGACAAGGCCGACCACACTGCCCTTCTGGAGCAACTCGTCAGTCAGTTGGAGAGCCATCCGGAGGCACCTGGCCCGGGTATCCGGCTGCACCTGTCCGGGCATTTCTGCCAGGCACCGAAGCCGGAAATCCTCGACATGATCGAGGAGTGCGGCGCCATCGTGGTGGGGGACGACCTCTACCACGGCTTTCGTTATATCTCTACCGATGTGGACGAGGCTGGCGACAGCATCGACGCATTGGCCAAGTGGTATCTGGCACGCAACACCGGCGTGCCGTGCCCCACACGCGTCCAGAACAACGTCGACTGGGATGCCTTCCTGCTCAAAGCCATGGAGGTTGAAAAGGCGGACGGCATGATCGTGCTCATGGCCAAGTTCTGCGAGCCGCACATGTACTACTACCCGGAGGTCAAGGAGGCGTTCGAACGCCATGGTGTTCCACACCTACTGATCGAGACCGAACACGAAGCCGTGGCCCTCGAAAGCCTGAAGACCCGGGTTGAAACCTTCCTGGAGATCGTCAAGCGCAGGCTTGAGGTCACGGCCTGAGCACCGTCCATCACCGACACCCCTGGAGCACACCGCATGAATGCAATCGTCAAGCCCGAGCCGTACGCCAACAAACTGAAGTCCACCCGTATTGCCGGAAAAATGGTCAATGAATACTGGGAGATGGTGTGGCGGGCCAAGGAAGAAGGCAAGTTGATATGTTGGTACGAAGGTTCGGCCATCAACCCTTTTCTGGAAGCGGCCGACATTTGCTGGGTGCATGGCGAGGCCTACTCGGCCATGCTGGCGGCGCGGCACCAGGAGGGGCCCGCCCAGGCGGCGGCCGAGGCCCGTGGTTACATGAAGGAACTGTGCTCGTATGCACGCACCCACCTGGGCTGCGCCGTGTCCAACCAGCGCAATCGCAACGACACAGACACCGGCGTCAGCAATGCGCCCGATGATGACGACCTGGCGTCGAAGTTGCCGCCACCGGACATGATCATCAGCGCCTACGCCTATTGCAGCACAGGGCAGCAGTGGGACGAGATGACCTCGCGGTTGTTCGGCAAGAAGATCCCGATCTTCAACGTGTCGATTCCCTGGATCTGGGGCGCCAAGAAGGACTCCGGTTACCTCAGGGGCAAAGAATGGGACGAGACCTCCGCCTATGTGGCACGCCAGCTCAACGACATGGTCAAGTTCATTGAAGAACGCACCGGAAAACCCTATCCTTGGGACCGTCTGCGTGAAATGATGGGTTATGTCAAACGCGCCTCCGAGTTGCGCCTGGAGGCGATGGACATGTGCACAGCAACTCCAGCGCCGGCGAGTTTCTTCGATTGGGTCGTCAGCATCGCGCCGATCAACAACCTGCCGGTTGGACCCCAGATCGTCGACTATTTCCAGACCGTGCGCGACGAAGTGGCGGCGCGGGTGGCGGCCGGAGAAGGTGCGATTCGCAAGGAGCGCTACCGCCTGTTCTTCGACGGCATCATGAACTGGACCAAGGTTGGCTGGCTGGCCGAGAAGTTTGCCAAATACGACGCTGCGGTCATAGCCGGTCGCTACACCCACATGGCCTTCTGGCAGGAACCCAAACTGATCAACCCCCAGGATCCCGTGTTGGGCATGGCGCAAAATTACCTGATTTGCCCTAACAACCACTCGGCGCCAATCCTGATCGACTTGATCATGGACCTGTGCAGCAAGTACGAGGTCGATGGCATGGTGATTCACGCGTCCAGGACCTGCCGTGCCTTCACCAACCCGCAGTTCATGATTGCCGAGGCGGCCACCAAACGTCTGGGTATCCCGACCTCGATGTTCGAGGGCGATGTGACGGACGACTCCTTCTACAAGGACGAATTGGTCAACAGCCGTGTCGAGGCGATGCTGGAGGCGATCGACGCGCGCCGGCTCGTGACGGCTTGAACCCGGTGCTTGTTCCCAGGAGGCTCTGATGAAACACTTTGTGATGGGCATTGATTTCGGGTCGACGACGGCCAAGACCGTGATCCTCGACCTGCGCGGCAAGGTCGTTGCGTCCAACGTCGCGCACATGGGTGCGGTGAGCGGCGAGGGCGTCAAGTCCTCGATCGACGGTGCGCTGAAGGAGGCCGGCATCACCCAGGAGGACGTGGGCCGGACGGTCAGCACCGGCTACGGCCGGCGCATGCTCGACATCGCCGACAAGAACTACACCGAAATCACCTGCCATGCGCGTGGCGCGGTGGCGATGGTGCCCGATGCGCGGCTGGTGATCGACATCGGCGGGCAGGACAGCAAGGTCATCGCCGTGGACGCCAATGGCCTCGTGGCGCAGTTCGCCATGAACGACCGCTGTGCCGCAGGGACCGGCAAGTTCCTGGAGGTGCTGGCGCGTGCGATGCAGATCGAACTGCAGGACATGGGCAGCATCGCGCTGGAAGCCAAGGAAGAGCTCAAGATCTCCAGCATGTGCGCCACCTTCGCCGAGACTGAGGTGATTTCGTTGCTGGCGGAAGGCAACACCAAACCCAATGTGCTGGGTGCTGTGCACGCCGCCATCGCCAATCGCACCATGGGGCTGGTGGGGCGGGTCGGCAAGAAGGGCCCGGTGGTGATGACCGGGGGCGTCGCAAAAAATCCTGCTGCCGTACACCATATCCAGAAAGCGCTTGGCATGCCGATCCACCTGCCTGAGACGCCGCAAACAGCGGGCGCGCTGGGCGCAGCCTTGCTGGCGCTCGACGACTACCGGGCCGAGCACAAGGACGAAATCGCGCTGGCGCTCGACGGACGGCTGGACCTGCAGATGGACGAAGCCCAACACTGCGTGCCGGGGTGCAAGGGTGTGCCGGCCGAGGCGGAGGTGGCCTCGGTGCCCATGGTGCCGGCGACCAAGTCCTTGTGGAAGCGGCTTCAGGATCAGATCTGACCGTGTCCTGGCCGTGCGGGCGCAACACCATGGTGGACGTTGATCGGAGTCGCCAATGGACAGGTTTCCTGCGCTTTCATTGATTCTGCGCCATGGGCGCGTTTTCGCGGCCTTGGGTGCCGTCGGCGTGACGGCCATGTTGCTGCTGTTGATGTACCCGACCCTGGGCCACTATTCGCTGGTAACGATTCCGGTGTTGTTCCCTTTCGGCTATGTGCTCGTCAAGAGCTACGTCGAAATGGTCCAGATCGTGACCGAGATGGTGCACTGACGGCGGCGCCTCGCCGCGCTGTCGGGCAAGACGGAGAACAACATGGATGTACTGGCCGCGTTCGCGCGCGCGCAAAACACGCCAATTGCCATCGACACGTTCCAGCTCGACGGCGTGCGCGAGCGCGAGGTGCTCATCGAGATGAAGGCGGCCGGCCTGTGCCGTTCCGACATGTCGTTCTTCGACGGCTCGCGGGACTGGTCCGACTACCCCCTGGTGCTGGGCCATGAAGGTGCGGGCGTGGTGCTCGAATGCGGCCCCGGGGTCACCCATGTGCAACCTGGGGACCACGTCATTCCGGTGGGCATTCCCGAGTGCGGCGATTGCCCGGCGTGCCGTAGTCGCAAGACCAACCTGTGCGACCAATATTTCAAGCCAACCAGCCGCCGCCCATTCCGGTTGCACGGCAAGCCGACGCGTGCCTTTTGCGAGCTGGGCACGTTTTCGCAGCGCATCGTGGCGCGCGATATCCAGGTCACGAAGATCTCCCCGTTGGCACCGATGGATATCGTGTGCTGCCTGGGGTGTGCCGGCGCCACCGGCCTCGGTGCGGTCCTGTTCACGGCCCGCATGGAGTCCGGCACATCGGCAGTGGTCTTCGGGCTGGGTGGTATCGGCCTCAATGTCGTGGAAGGTGCCCGCATTGCCGGTGCCAGCATGGTCATCGGCGTGGATTCGAATCCCGCCAAGGAGCCCTTCGCACGCGTTGCGGGGGTGACGCATTTCCTGGACGCATCGATACCGGGCATCGACATTCTTGGCTCGATTCGTGAACTGACCGATGGCGGCGCGGACTACGCGTTCGAATGCGTAGGGCAGGCCGACATCCTGCGCCAGGCGGTCGAGTGCACACGCATCGGCTGGGGCACCACGGTCATGCTAGGTGTGTTGCCGGGCGCGCAGGAATTGGCTTTGCGACCGCGCTCAATCCAGGAAGGGCGACGCCTGATGGGTTCCTATCTGGGGAACGTCAAGACGCGGACCGAACTGCCCCAACTCGTCGATATGTACCTCGACGGCCGCTTGCACCTCGATAACCTGATCTCGCACCGCATCCGTCTGGAGCAGATTGGCGAGGGCTTCGATCTGCTCGCCTCTGGCGCAGCGCGGCGCGTGGTGATCGATTTCTGACCCGCCTGCGCGAGTGGCAGACGGGCGGTTCAGGGCGCGCGCACAATTTCTGTCTTGAATTCGAAATTTTCGAACTCTGCGCGCAGGCGCTGGCTGGCGGCGGCGAAGTCGGCGGCCGGGACGGCGATGGTCAAAACCACCGTGAGGCGCTTGGCGGTGTCGTCGACCCGTAGCTCGAATGCATGGCCCGCCCCGAGCACCTGCGCGGTTACTGCCTGCGCCACCCTTGCGGTCGCATCGACCCGTAATACTGGTTTGGATATCTTCCCTACGGCCGTCAGCGGCATGGTCGGCAGGATGATGATCTCTGCCGGGATCGACGCCCGTTCCTGGGTCTGTACGGTGGCGAAAGCAAGCAACTCCTGCGGCGTGACCGATGCGCCTGGCTTGAGTTCGACATAGGCGATCGGCAACTGGCCCCGGTGGGTCATGCGGACGATCTTCGGGGCACCGGTCGTGCCGCCGGTCGGCATGAACATCGCCTCGTCCTGCGCGGCATTGGCAGGCAGGGACATGCTGCCGGGCACGACGGCGCACAGCGCTTGTGAGAAATCGTCATGTTGCCCTGCGCCTCCGACCAGGTACACGCGCCGCAGGCTGGGAACGGCCGCGCGAACGGCCTCGATGCGGTCGCGGGTGCCCGGCCCGTACAAGTCTCCCGTGGTGACGAGCACGGTTGCTTCGACTCGCCGCAGGATCGCGATCACCAGGCCCGCTTCCAGGTGCGGGTTGATCGGCAAGGCGATGCCGGCGGTTTACGCACCCCATACCGCGATCAGGGACTCGGGCAACATGGGCAGGATCACCCCCACCACCGAGCGCTGTTTGCCCGCGGCGCAAGCAAAGACCGATGCGGCGCGCAGCACCGCATCATGCGATTCGTCATATCGCACGACGCGCGGCGGATCGCGCAGGTCCGCGCTGGAGAGATAGACCATCGCGGCTTTGGCCGGATCGCGCCGGGCGGCAGCGCCGATGCAAGCGAGGACCGTGTCGCCCGGCAACAGCGCGGCGTGGTCCCAGGTTTCCAAGCCTTCGATCGCGTCCGCGTCGCCCATGCGAGCGCGTGCCAGCCGACCCGGAGTCGGCTCCCATCCCTCGATCCATAGACTTTTGGGCGTCGGCTGTGGTCGGGCGGATGGGGTGTCGTTGTCCATGGAGTCACTGCCTCCCCGGCGTGGTTGGCGGGTGCGATGAAAAAGGCAAAACCGGTATTTGCCCAGATGATGATATAGGCAATAATATACTGGTGTACGATATTTAAACCATATCAAATTGCCGGGCCGATTTCTTGGTCCAACCCCACGAAGGAGATAACGCGATGGACTTTCATCTGCCGCCGGAAATCACGGCCAAGCTGGCCGAACTCGACGCGTTCATTGACGCCGAGATCAAGCCGCTGGAACGCGACAACATGCAGTATTTCGACCACCGGCGCGAGCACGCACGCACCGACTGGGACAACGACGGACGCCCCCGTGAAAGCTGGCGTGCCCTGATCACCGAGATGGAACGCCGCGCCGACCGCGCCGGCCACCTGCGTTACGGCTTGCCGGTGAGTTGTGGCGGATCCGCGGGCTCCAACCTGGCCATCGCTGCCATCCGCGAGCACCTCGCGGCAAAGGGCCTGGGCCTGCACAACGACCTGCAGGACGAATCGTCCATCGTCGGCAACTTCCCGATCGTGCCGGTGATCGAGGCCTACGGCACGCCGGACCAGAAGAAGTACATCGAAGGCATCATCACCGGCGACATGCACCTGGCATTCGCGCTCACCGAACCGGCGCACGGCAGCGACGCCACCTGGATGGACACCACCGCCCGGCGCGACGGGGACCACTGGGTGATCAACGGCATGAAACGCTGGAACAGCCAGGTCGGGCGCGCCCATGGCAATCTCGTCTTTGCGCGCACCTCCGGCGAGTCCGGCGACGCCGACGGCATCACCGCCTTCATCGTTCCCACCGATACGCCGGGCCACAACGTGCTGTACAACCACTGGACCTTCAACATGCCCAGCGACCATGCCGAAGTCGAACTGAAGGATGTGCGCGTGCCCGACAGTGCCATCCTCTACAAGGAGGGGCAGGGCCTGATGGTGGCGCAGCGTTTCGTGCATGAGAACCGGATTCGCCAGGCAGCCGCCAGCGCCGGCGCGGCGCGTTACTGCATTGCCGAAGCTGCCAAGTACGCCCGTTCCCGAATCGCTTTTGGCGAACCCCTGTCGAAGAAACAGGCGATCCAGTTTCCGCTGGTCGAGTTGTATGCGGAATGCGAGATGGTGCGTAACTTCATCTTCAAGACCGCCTGGCAGATGGACCGTCAGGACGCGCTCGAGATCAGCGACATGGTGTCGATCTGCAACTTCCGCGCAAACCGCTTGTGCTGCGAGGCCGCCGACCGCGCCATGCAGGTCCATGGCGGCATGGGCTACAGCCGGGCGCTGCCCTTCGAACACATCTACCGCCACCACCGCCGTTACCGGATCACCGAAGGCTCGGAAGAAGTCCAGATGCGCCGCGTGGCCCAGTACCTGTTTGGCTTCGGCGGCAAGAAGGCGCCCTCCGGCGCACACGCATGACTGCGCAGGCCGGTGCCGTGGGGGGCGAGCACGTGCTGGATTTCGATCCCGCGCGGCTCGAAGACTACCTGCGCACGCTGTACGGCCCGGCCGATGGGCCGCTGCACCTGCGGCGCACCGAAGGCGGCATGTCCAACCCCACCTATTTCGTCCGCCGGGGCTCCTGGCAGGCGGTGCTGCGCAAGCAGCCGAACGGGGTGGTGTTGCCGTCCGCGCATGCCATCGACCGCGAGTTCCGGGTCTTGACAAAGCTGCAGGGCACCGATGTGCCGGTGCCGCGCGCGCTGCATTACTGCACTGACCGCGAGGTGCTCGGGACACCGTTCTACCTGATGGAGCAGCTGCATGGGCGGGTGTTTCACGCCTGCGCAACACCGGGCCTTCAGAGCGGTGAGCGCGCGGCCTTGTTCGATTCGATGGCGGTCACCATGGCGGCCGTGCACCGCCTGGACTACCACGCGCTGGGTCTGTCCGACTACGGGCGCCCGGGCAACTACTTCGCGCGGCAACTCAAGCGCTGGTCAGAGCAGTGGGCAGTGTTTCGCCGGGGCGATGACGACAACCCTTCGCTCGACCGCATCGTGGCCTGGCTCAGGGAGCGCGTGCCGCAGAGCGAACTGCTAACCTTGTGCCATGGCGATTTTCGTATTGGCAACCTGATGTTCCATGCCACCGAACCGCGAGTCATCGGTGTGCTCGACTGGGAGCTGTCGACGCTGGGGCATCCCCTGGTCGATGTCGCATTCAACTGCCAGGCCTGGTGCATGGCCCCGGACGAGAATGGCGGCGTGTTGGGCCTGTCGCTGGAAGAACTGGGGATTCCGCAGGAAGAGACTTATCTTGAACGGTACTACGCGCTGGCGGGCGCGCGCGAACGCATGACCAGCTTCCACAAGGTTTTTGCCATGTTCCGTGCTGCGGTGGGCAGTGCGGGCGTCGCCAGCCGGGGCGAGGCCGGCAATGGAATCCTGCCCGATGCGGCGCGCGTGGGGCGCAGGTTCTCGCAGGCGTACGCGGCCAGGGGCCTGGGCCTGATCACGGACCAGAGCCATGGCTGACCTGACGCTGGAAACCTTCGAGCAGGGAATCGCCGTGCTGCGGATGAACCGGCCGGCGCGCTTGAACGCACTGACCGACGACGCGGTTGCCGAATTCACGCGAATCCTGGAGCGGCTCGCCAACGACGCGAGCTTGCGCGTGCTGATCCTGACCGGTGAAGGACGCGGGTTTTGCGCGGGCTTCGACCTGACCCTGGCCGACCAGGCGCCCCTGACACTTGAACTCGGCGAAGTTGGAGCCTGGGCCGCGCGCCAGGAAGCCTTTGCCGGCATCGTCACGCGCCTGCGCGCCTTGCGTGCACCGGTCATCGCCGCGGTCAATGGGCCCGCCAATGGCGCCGGCATGGGGCTTGCTCTGGCCTGCGATATCCGCATCGCGGCGCCTTCTGCCGTCTTCAACGCGGCCTTCGTGAAAGTGGGCATGAGCAGTTGCGACATCGGCGTGAGCTGGTTGCTGCCCCGGTGCGTCGGCATGAGCCGGGCCTTCGAGATCATGCTGACGGGCCGCATGGTGGGTGCGCTCGAGGCCGAGCGGATCGGGCTGGTGTCGTTACTGGCGCCGTCGGACGAAGGGCTCCTGGATTGCGCCATGGCCACCGCCCGTGCCATTGCCGGCTGTTCGGCCCTGGGCGTGTGGATGACCAAACGCGGGGCCTGGGCCAATGTCGAGGCCACCAGCCTGCAGGCTGCCATCGAACTCGAAAATCGCACCCAGATCATGGTGCGT
Source organism: Betaproteobacteria bacterium (assembly GCA_031368125.1). Taxonomy (GTDB): domain Bacteria; phylum Pseudomonadota; class Gammaproteobacteria; order Burkholderiales; family Burkholderiaceae_C; genus CAISIP01. Next base: position 22,484 of record JANLQZ010000804.1, on the reverse strand, counting down.
GGTACGGGTGATCTGGCCCGCGCCGCCGTGGCGCTGACCGCGCGCAAGCGACCCGATCCGCAATGAAACTCCGGCACCCAGGGCACACGCATTGTGCGTAATCCGTCTTGTACGTCGACCCATCTGGAGCACATCCATGACGCCCGCGTTTGAAACCATCCTGGTCGAGCAAAACGCGGAAGGTTTTGCGACGCTGGTGTTCAATCGCCCCGAGAAACTCAACACGCTGTCGATCCGCCTGCGCCAGGAACTGGCCGCCGCGATCGACATGCTGGAGGCCGACCCGCTCACAAGGGTGCTGATCCTGTCCGGTGCCGGGCGGGCGTTCACAGCCGGCCTCGATCTGGACGAATGGTCCGGCCCGGGTGTGGTGTCGGCCGCCGCCTACGAGTGGGATGCAGTGCAGGCGCTGTCGCGCTTCACCGGTCCGGTGATCGGTGCGATCAACGGACTGGCGATCACCGGGGGGCTCGAAATCGCCCTGGCCTGCGACGTCCTCCTGGCGTCAAGCACGGCCCGGTTCGCCGATACCCATGTGCGCGTGGGTCTGTTGCCGGGGTGGGGCGGCTCGGTGCGCATGGCACGCCGGGTGGGCCTGCATCGCGCCAAGGAGCTAGCATTGACCGGGCGTTTCTTCAGTGCGGCCGAGGCGGCCTCCTGGGGTCTCGTGAACCAGGTGTTCGCTCCGGAAGAACTGATGCCCGGGGCCAAGGACATGGCGCGGCAGATGCTGCTCGGTGTGCCTGCGACCCTGGTCGCCTACAAACGGCTGCTGGACGATGAAGCCGCGACAAGCCTGGATCAGGCGCTGCTTCTCGAGCGCAAAGCCTCGATGGCCAACAACACACCGGTTGACCGGTCACTGATCGATGCGCGATTGCAACGGCTGCGCCGGCCCGGCGCTGAAACTTGAAACCAAAGCGAAGTGAGGAAAGCACATGGAAACCAAAGTCGTCCCCGGAATCTGTCGCAACTGCCTGGCCTACTGCCCGATCCTCGTCACGGTCGAGGATGGACGTGCGGTCAAGGTTACCGGCGACCCACAGGCACCGGCATTCGACGGCTATAGCTGCCCCAAGGGGCGCGCGCTGCCGGCGCAGCACAATGACCCGGCGCGCCTGAGACACTGCCTGCAACGCCAGGCGGACGGGCGCTTCACCACGATCGATTCCAGCCTGGCCATGGACCAGGTGGCTGCGAAAGTGCAACAGGTGCTCGCCCGGCATGGGCCGCGTGCAGTCGCCATGTACCGTGGCAGCGGGCAGGTGTCGCACCCCAGTAGCGCGCCCATCATGGGCGCGTGGCTGCGGGCTATCGGTTCGCGCATGAATTTTTCCGCCGCCAGCATCGACAAGCCGGCCGAATACACCTCGGTGGCCTTGCACGGCAACTGGCATGCCGGATTGCAGACCTTCGAGACGTCCGACACCTGGATCGTGGTGGGTGCCAATCCTGTCATCGCCAAATCCAACGGTGGCCCGCTCAACAACCCTGGCACGCGATTGAAGGAGGCGCAGCAACGCGGCATGAAGATGGTCGTGATCGATCCACGCCGTACCGAGACCGCCAAGCGCGCGGCGGTGCATCTGCAGTTGCGCCCGGGCACGGACGCGGTGCTGCTGGCCGGGCTGATCCATACCATCCTCGCTGAAGGCCTGCTGGATGCCGATTTCGTGGCCGCGAATGCCGTTGGCCTCGACGCGTTGCGGGATGGGGTGGCGTCGTACACCCCCGAGTTCGTCGCAGGTGTTGCGGATGTCCCGGTGGACCGATTGCTGGCCGCGGCGCGTATTTTCGGCAGTGGCAAGAGGGGTGGTGTCGTGTGTTCCACCGGGCCGAGCTTTTCCACCCACAGCAATCTGAGTTACTACCTGGCACTGTGTCTGAACACCTTGTGTGGCCGCTGGGCGCGCGAGGGTGACAAGGCACCCCATCCCAATGTTCTGTTGCCCGCGTTTCAACCACGGGCCCAGCCCTATGCGCCGTACCCGGTCATCAGCGACCGGCCGATGCGGGTGCATGGACTGATGGAAAACGCGAGCGGCGTGCCCACCGCGGCCCTGGCCGATGAAATCCTGCTGGACGGTGACGGGCAGATCAAGGTGCTGTTGTGCCTGGGCGGCAACCCGGTGCTGGCCTGGCCGGACCAGGAAAAAACCGAGGCGGCGCTGCGCAAGCTGGAATTGCTGGTGGTGCTGGACTACCGGATGACCGCCACCGCGCAGTTTGCCCACTATGTGGTTCCGCCGCCACTGTCGCTCGAATTGCCGGGCACGACGCAGATGGTCGAATCCCTCAAGTACTACGGCGTGTCGCGCGGGTACGCCATGCCCTGGGCGCAATACACGCCGGCCATCGCGCGTGTGCCGGAGGGTTCCGACCTGGTCGACGATGGGGCCTTCTTCTTTGGCCTGGCCCAGCGCATGGGGCTGCAACTGGACTGGATCAACCAGCGTGGCCAGGGGCCCAATCTTGAAGGGCCGTCGCAAACCATCCCGCTCGACATGGCGCATGTGCCGACCACCGAGGAAATGATCGGCCTGGCGTGCAGCGACGCGCGGGTTCCGCTGGACGTGGTGAAGTCCCATGCCCACGGCAAGGTCTATGACCTGGACGTCCGGGTGCTGCCGCGCGAACCGGGATGCAGCGCCATGCTGCATTTGGGCGACGCGACGATGCTGCAGCAACTGCGCGCCCTGTATCCGGCCAGTGCGCAATGGGCGGCCGACCCGGCGTTTCCGTTCACGCTGGTATGCCGGCGCGCCAACAACTTCATGAACTCGGTCGGCGCCGGCATGGATGAACTCGACCGGGGGCGCACCCATACACCGGCATTCATGCATCCGCAGGACCTCGCCGCGTCGGGGATCCCAGCCGGCGCCTTGATCGAGGTGCGTTCGCGCCATGGCACGATGCTGGCGCGCGTCGAAGCCGACGACAGCCTGCGGACCGGCCTGGTTTCCGTGGTCCACGGGTTCGGCGGTTCGGCGACACACGCCGGGCCGGGTGACCAACTGCCGCTGGGCTCGGTGACCCGGCTGGTGGGCATGGATGAACGCGATCCGATCAGCGGCATCCCGCGCATGAGCGCATTGCCGATTGCCGTCAAGCCCGCGCTCGGTTGACTGACTATGCCTTTTCGGCGGCGCTCGCCGTGGTGGCTGCGCGTCGCAGCTTCCCCGGCTGCGCCGTGCCGGTTGGTCCTTGTTCGAGGCGCGAAGCCACGCGTTCGAGCCGGCGCACGACCTCACCCAGATCCTGTTCTGCACCGGCCTTGGGTGTGGCCGCTTCCGCCCGCATGCCCCGGAAAATGACGGTCGCTATGCCGTCCGTCACATCGTCGACCGAAAAGTCGCCTTCGCCGCGCAGGTAGGCCCAGGTCTGGTGCTCGATGCAGCCGAAGATCATGTCGCGCAGCAGGTTGATCGGCACGTCATCGCGCAACTCGCCGGTCTGCACAGCCTCGCGCAGCACCTCCGCCACCTGGGCCGTGAAGCGCCGGTTCAATTCGAAGATCGACATCGACCGGTAGGCCGGATCGGGGCGCAGGTCGAGCAGCACAAAACGCGTCAGCGCGGGCTCGCGCCGCACCATCGAGAGATTGCGCCAGACCAGCTGGCGCAATGCCTCCAGCGTGCCCCGGCCGCTCACACTGCGGTGGTCTTCGCGCAGCATCTCGTCGAACCACTGCTCAGCCACCTTGATCAGCAGGTCGCGTTTGCTGTCGAAGTACTTGTAGATGGTGGCTTCCGAAATGCCGCAACGCTCGGCCACCTCGGTCGTGACGAGGTTGTTGTGCCCCTTTTCCGCGAGCATGGCGCGGGTGACCGACATGATCTTGGAGATGCGTTCGTCGCGTGGCAGTCTGCGGGTGGTGGGACGGGTGCGCGGGGGCGGCATGGGGCAGTGGGATCGTGGTGCGTCGGGACTTGCATTATCGTGTGCGGGTCCGGTCGCTGGTGGCAAGAGGAGCCCTATCCCTGATGGACACGTTCGTTGGGATAACTCCGCCGCTTCTATATAATAATCTAGCTTATTACATGACCGTTGTGCACATCCACTTCATTGCCTTTGGCGGCAAGGCTTGCGCGGCTGTTCCATACTGAATCTTTCCGGAGCGTACATGCCTTACCAATCCGTATTCCGTGACTCCCTGTTTGCCGGCCAGACGGTCATCGTCACCGGCGGCGGCAGTGGCATCGGCCGCTGCACGGCCCACGAGCTTGCGGCCTTGGGCGCACATGTGGCACTGGTGGGGCGAACCGCAGAGAAGCTCGAGGCAGTCCAGGCGGAAATCCTGCAGGACGGTGGCAGCGCCAGCACCCATGTGTGCGATATCCGCGACGAACTGGCCGTGGGCGCCACCATCGATGCCGTGCTGCGGCTACGCGGCCGGCTTGACGGCCTGGTCAACAACGCCGGCGGGCAGTACCGCACCGCCATGAAGACGATTTCGACCAAGGGCTTCGAGGCGGTGGTGCGCAGCAACCTGACTGGCGGCTTCATCTTCATGCGCGAGGCCTACCTGCGCTGGATGGAGGCGCATGGCGGGGCCATCGTCAACATCATTGCCGACATCTGGAACGGCTGGCCCGACTTCGCGCATTCAGGGGCTGCCCGCGGCGGCATGCTCACACTCACCGAGACCGCGGCCTGCGAATGGGCCGCTTCGGGCGTGCGCGTCAACACCGTGGCGCCCGGTGGAATCGCGTCCAGTGGCTTCGACACCTACTCGTCCGAGGCCAAGGCCAAGATCCTGGAGTTCCCGCAGCGGGTGCCGTTGCAGCGTTACGGCACCGAGTCCGAGGTGTCGGCCGCCATCGTGTACCTGCTTTCTCCGGCGGCGGCCTATATCACGGGAAGCTGCATACGGGTCGATGGCGGGACGCCCAATGCACGCACCACCTGGAACCTCGAACCCCACCACCGCAGCAAGCCCTTCGAGGCCTTCCACCGCGCCAGCCTGCCCAAACTTCTCACAGAAGGGATCCCCACGCCATGACACATCCATCCTCCATTCGCGTCGAGATGCAGGCCGGCCTGGCCATCGTCAACCTGGCGCAGCCGGAACGCGGCAACCCCATCGACAGCGACATGGCGCGCGATTTCAAGCAGGTCTTCATGGACCTGTGGAATGAACCACGCCTGCGCGCGGTGTTGATGCGCGCCGATGGCAACAACTTCAGTTTCGGCGGCGACCTGAAGTCTTTCTTGCCGCAACTGGACAACATGGCGCCCCTGGTCCGCGCCTGGACCGCCGATTTCCACATGGGCCTGCAGCGCGCCTGGCAATTGCCGGTGCCCATCGTGGTGGCCGTGCAGGGTTGGGCCATGGGCGGCGCGGCGGCGATGCTGGCCGGCTGCGACATCGTGATGGCGGGTGAATCGACCAAGATCGGGTCGGCCTTCGCCAAGATCGGTTTCAGCTGCGATTCGGGCTCCAGCGTCGCGTTCACCGCCCGCATGGGCGTGGCGCGTGCGCGCCGCTTTGTCATGCTGCGCGAGGTGCTGGGCGGCCAGGAGGCGCTGCAGACAGGGCTGGTGGATCGCGTGGTTCCGGACGCCGACCTGCAGGCGCAGGCGCTCGCGCTGGCCCAGGAATTCGCCGAAGGCCCGACGCTGGCCTACGGCGAGATCAAGCGCCTGTTCCTGCGCGCCGGTGCGGCACACCTGGAGTCGCAGCTGGAGCTGGAGGCCATGGCGCTGGCGCGCGTGGCATTGAGCGCCGACGCGAAGGAGGGCATCGCGGCCCAGGTCGAGCGTCGCAAGCCGGTGTTTCGCGGCTGTTAGTGGTCGAGGCGCGCCACGGCAGGGCTGGATGGCTGGTGCCGGGCGAGAGCGACGACGCAAGGCGGTAGCGACACAGTCCTCATGCCTGCGGCTTCCTGAGCATCAGTGCCTGCCGCGTCAGTGTGGCCACCTCCTCGCCGCGCTGGTTGAAGCCCCGGTGGCGGAACGTGATGATGCCTGCGCCGGGGCGCGATTGGCTGGCCCGTGATTCCAGCACGGTCGTCCTGGCGCGGATCGTGTCCCCGGCAAACACCGGTTTCGGAAAACGCACGTCGGTCATGCCCAGGTTGGCGATGGTGGTACCCAATGTCGTGTCCTGCACCGACAGTCCGATCACCAGGCCCAGCGTGAAGATGCTGTTGACGAGTGGTTTGCCGAACTCGGTCCCCTTGCAATACTCGGCGTCGATGTGAATTGCGGCCGGGTTGTAGGTAGCGCCGCAAAACCAGATGTTGTCTGCCTCGGTGACGGTACGCCGGATCTCGTGTTCGAATTCCTGCCCGATCGTGAATTGCTCAAACCACAAGCCTGCCATGGGATTCCTTTCGATGCGGCGCGCCTCGAAGGCGCATTTGATATGTCAGCATACTATAACAAACGCGTAAGATTGATGGGTCGAAATCCAATCACGAGGAGATGAATGTGAAGACCGCCATGAACCGCCAGGTCGTGCTGGTATCCCGACCCGAAGGGATACCGCAGGCATCCGATTTCGAGATCGTGCGCACGCCGATACCGGCGCTCGCCGACGGCCAGGTGCTGGTGCGCAATATCTATCTGTCCGTGGAGCCGGCGATGCGGGGCTGGGTCAGCGCAGTGCGCAACTACTCGGACCCGGTGGCCATAGGTGCCGTCATGCGCTCGTTCACGGTTGCCCGGGTGCTGGAATCCCGCCATCCCGACTACCGGGCAGGGGAGCACGTGACCGGCTTGCTGGGCTGGCAGGACTATGCGGTGGTCGATGCCGCAGTGATCCAGCGCAAGATCGGAATATCGGATCTCCCGGTCTCCACCGCCCTGGGCGTTCTGGGCATCAACGGCGCTACTGCGCACTATGGCTTGCTGGCGCTGGGTACTCCGACGGCGGGCGAAACCGTGGTGGTGTCGACGGCAGCGGGTTCGGTGGGTTCCTGCGTCGGCCAGATTGCCGCAATCAAGGGGTGTCGAACCGTGGGTATCACCGGCGGCGCGCGCAAGGCGGGCCTCTGCCGGACGGAGTTCGGGTTTGACGTAGCGGTCGACTACAAGGCCGACGGTTGGCAGGTGGCGCTGGCGGCCGCCTGCCCCCAGGGTGTGGATGTCTACTTCGACAACACCGCCGGGCCGATCAGCGACGCCGTGATGGAGCGCCTCAATGTGGGTGCCAGGGTGGTCATCTGCGGCACGGCGTCGGTGCCCAGCTGGAACCCCGCACCGATGGGGCCGCGCGTCGAGCGCCACCTGCTGGTCAAACGCGCACGCATGCAGGGTTTTGTCATCTTCGACCACGCCGACCAGCATGAGGCCGCCTACCACGACATCGCCGGCTGGATTCGCGCGGGCAAACTCAAATACCTGGAGGATGTGCAAAACGGCATGGAACACGCGCCCGAGGCGATTGCCGGCCTGTACCGAGGCGACAACCTGGGCAAACGCCTGATCCGCATCGACCAGGATTGAATCTGGTGTAAAGTGTGCAAGCATACAAACTAGAGGAGACTCGATGAAACCGATGCGATGGTGGCGCGGCGCGGCGCTTTTTGTACTGGCACTGGTGGGCGGCTCGGCGTGGTCGCAGGCCTGGCCGGCCAAACCGGTGAAAATCGTCACGGCTTTTGCGGCCGGCAGCGCCAGCGACATCGTTGCTCGCCTGCTGGCGCAGGAGTTGCAGGCCGAGTACGGCCAGGCCTTCGTGGTGGACAACAAGCCCGGCGCGTCGGGCATGATCGCCGCGGAACTCGTGGCCAAGGCGGCGCCCGACGGCTACACGCTGTTCCTGAGCACCAACACGGTCCATTCGGGCAATCCGCACCTGTTCAAGAAGTTGCCATACGACCCGATCAACGACTTCACGCCGATCGCGCGGATCTGCAATTTCCTGTTCATCCTTGCCGTTCCGGCGGACCAGCCAATCCGGAGTTTTGCGGACCTCAAGGCCTATGCCAAAGCCCAGCCGGACAAGGTCAGTTTCGCCTACGGCAACAGCACCGGCCAGATTGCGGGGGCGGCACTCAGCAACCTGGCTGGCCTGAATGCACTTGCCGTCCCCTACAAGAGCACGCCGCAAGCCTTGACGGCGCTGGTCAGCGGTGAAGTCACCTATCTGTTTGTCGATCTCGCATCCAGCCAGCCACTGATGAAGGCTGGCCGCTTGCGCGGCCTGGCCGTGACCACCGAGGCCAGGAGCCCGCTGGCTCCCGACCTGCCTCCGCTGGCAGCCAGCGCGAACCTGCCCGGTTTCGACCTGGCGGCCTGGGTGGGCGTGCTTGGCCCGGCCGGGATGCCGCCCGACATCACCGCCAGGCTCAGTGCATCGCTCAACCGCATCCTGGCGCGCAAGGAGGTGGTGGACCGGCTGACTTCGCTCGGCGCCGATGTGTCACCCGGCACCGCTACCGAACTGCTGGCCTACATGCGCCAGCAATTGGTCGGCTGGCGCGACAAGATCAAGGCCGCGGGTATCCAGCCGGAGTGATTTTTCGCATGCCGATGCGAGTGGCAACGGCGACGTAGCGCCATGCGCACCCGACCAGCCGGTTTGACATTGGTGCCGGCGGGGCGGCGCTTCGAGTCAAGGAGGATCGTGGGGCGTGAATTCGTATTGTACAATACAGTATGCTAAATTTCATCCAGGTGCGCCATGAACTTCGACCTGTCTGACGACCAGCACGCGATCCGCAGCGCCGTCGCCGCGGTGTGCGCCGATTATCCGGACGAGTACTGGCTGCGCAAGGACCGCGAAGGAGGCTTCCCCGAGGACTTCTATTCGGCCATGGCGGCCGCCGGCTGGCTCGGCATCGCCATGCCGACCGAATACGGTGGTGCGGGCCTGGGCATTTCCGAGGCTGCCATCATGATGGAGGCGGTATCGGGTTCCGGTGCCGGGCTCTCGGGCGCCTCGGCGATCCACATGAACGTGTTCGGCCTGCACCCGGTGGTGGTGCATGGCAACGAGGAGCAGAAGCGCCGCTGGCTGCCACCCATCATCAATGGCCAGAACAAGGCCTGTTTCGGCGTCACCGAGCCCAATACCGGTCTCAACACCCTGGCCTTGAAGACCATGGCGGTGCGCAAGGGCGACAAATACGTGGTGCACGGCCAGAAGGTGTGGATCTCGACCGCCCAGGTGGCGCACAAGATCCTGTTGCTGGCGCGCACAACGCCGCTGGAAGACGTCAAGTCCAAGGCGCAGGGCCTGAGCCTGTTCTACACCGATCTGGATCGCAGCAAGATCGAAGTGCGCGAGATCGAAAAGCTGGGGCGCAAAGCGGTCGACTCGAACCAGCTGTTCATCGACGGCCTGGAAATTCCGGTCGAAGACCGCATCGGCGAGGAGGGTCGTGGCTTCGAGTACATCCTGCACGGGCTCAACCCTGAGCGCGTGCTGCTGGCTGCCGAGGCCACCGGCCTGGGCCGGGTCGCGTTGCAGCGTGCGGCCAAATATGCCGGCGAGCGCGTCGTGTTCGACCGGCCGATCGGCAAGAACCAGGGCATCCAGCATCCGCTGGCCGAGCGCTGGGTCGATCTGGAGGCCGGCACCCTGCTGTACCAGCGCGCTGCCTGGTTGTACGACCAGGGCCGGTCCTGTGGCGCCGAGGCCAATGCCGCCAAGTTCTTCTGCGCCGAGGCGGGTTTTCGGGCCTGCGAAACCGCGGTGCTCACGCACGGGGGCATGGGTTACGCCAAGGAATACCATGTCGAGCGCTATTTCCGCGAGGCCATGTTGCCACGCATCGCGCCGATCTCGCCGCAACTGATCCTGAGTTTCATCGCCGAAAAGGTGCTGGGCCTGCCGAAGTCGTACTGACGTCGCTGGACGGGCGTGGTCAGTCCAGCCGGATATCGAACTTCTTGATGATAGGTTCGCTGCGCGCGCGTTCGTCATTGACAAAACGCAGCACCTCGGCGTTGGAGCGCGGGTCCTGCACCTGCAGGCCCAGTGTGTTGAACTGGGCGCGGAAGGATTCCTGCTTGATCACCTTGTCAACCGATGCGCGCAGGCGCTCCACGATCGGCTCCGGTGTGGACGAATGCACGGCCAGGCCATACCACGTGGCGCCGACCACGTCCGGGAAACCCGCTTCCGCCGTGGTCGGCACATCCGGCAAGGCCGGCAAGGCCTTGAGCCGGGTCCGGGTCGTGACGGCCAGGGCGCGCATCTTGCCGGCCTGGATCTGGGTGGTGGCCTGCGCGACGACCGTGATGAACAGATCGACGTCGCCGGTCAACACCGAGGTCAGCGCTTCGCCGGACTTGCCGGCGTACATGATCTCCTGCAGGTCGAAGCCACCGGCGGTCTTGAACAACTCGGTGGCCAGGTGCAGCGTATTGCCGCGGCCGACCGATGCGTAGTTCAGGTGCTGCTTGACGGTCTTCGCGTAGGCCGCAAATTCCTTCATGGTCTTTGCCGGCACCTTGTTGCTGATGCCCACCACCAGCGGTGCTTCGGCGACGATGGCGATCACGCGCAGGTCGCTGGCTGCATAGGGCATCTTCCTGTACAGCAGCGGGTTCACACCAGGGCGTTGGCCGCGATCAGCACGGTGTAGCCGTTGGCGGGTGCGCCGGCTACAGCGGCGGCACCGATCATGGTGCCGGCGCCGGATTTGTTTTCCACCACCAGCGACTGGCCGAGATCCTGGGCCATGCCTTCGGCCAAGGCGCGGCCGACCGGATCGGCAATGCCGCCAGGCGCGTAGGGGGAGATCAACTTGATCGGCCGCTCCGGGTAGTCTGCCGCTGCCGCGGCGCCGTGGGTGAGCGTCAGCCCGGCGCCTAACGCCAGTGTCGCCAAAGCCACGAGCCGTGTGATGCCGGTTCGGCGCCCCCGAAGGACGGTGAAAATGCGCATGCAGTTGTCTCCATGAGTGATCAAGTAAGCAAGAAGATCGTATCGTGGCGTACTATCCGTCCGTGGTCGATGACGGCCGTGTTTCCGCGACCTGCTTGCGCAATTCCCGCCGCAGCATCTTGCCGGCGGCGGAGCGTGGCAATTCCGGCATCACCACATAGCGCACCGGCCGCTTGATGCTTCCCAGGCGCTTTTCGCAGTGGGCACGCACCAGGCGCTCCAGTGCGTGCGGGTCGGCGCCGACGGCGCCCGCGATGAACGCGACCGGTCGTTCTCCATATTCCTCGTCCGCGACGCCGATGACGCCGACATCTACCACTTCGGGGAGCTCTGCGATGGCCGCCTCGATCTCCTGCGGGTAGACATTGACACCGCCGGAGATGATCATGTCGTCCATGCGGTCGGTCAGGTACAGGAAGCCCTCCTCGTCGAGGTAACCAATGTCCCCCAGCGTCTGGTAGCCCTGCGCACTGGTGCGCCCGGCGGTCTTGTCCGGATCACCGAAATACTGAAAAGCCGTCAACCCGGAGAAGTAAATGCGCCCCGCCTTCCCCGGGGGTAACTCGTTCCAGTCGTCGTCCAGGATATGGGGCACGCCGCGCAATACCCGACCGACCGAACCCGGATGGGCCAGCCATTCATGCGCGGTGATGACGGTCATGCCGACACTCTCGGAGCCTGCGTAGTACTCCATGATGATCGGACCCCACCAGTCGATCATGGCGCGCTTGACAGATGCCGGACAGGGCGCCGCCGCGTGGTACGCCAACTTGTGGTCCGGTGCGTTGTAACTCATGCGCACGTCCTCCGGCAGGCGCAGTATGCGCTGCAGCATGGTGGGCACCCACTGCGAATGGGTCACCCGTTGCGCCATGACGGTGCGCAGGGCGGTCTCGGCGTCGAACTTCTGCAGACAGATGGCGGTCCCGCCCGATGCCGTGACTGCGAGCACGGCGCGCAATGAGGCGGCGTGGTAGAGCGGGCCGGTCAGCAGGTAGCGCGAGTCGGCATCGAGCTGGAAGACGGAGATCAAGTCGGCGGCAAAGGTCGGCGGGCCCACATAACCCGCGTCGGGCAGGGGCCGCCAGACACCTTTGGGAAAACCGGTCGTGCCCGATGTGTACAACATGAGCGCGCCCGGGCACTCCTGGTCGCTGGGCCCGTCGGCCAGTTGCGCCAACCGCGATTCGACGGATTCATAACCGGCGATCGGCTCGCCGTGCGACAGCCAGGCAATAGCGCCGGCACCCACCAGGCCTGGCAGGTCGGTCAATGCAGACTTTGCGGGGCCTTGCGCAACCACCAGTTTGGCCTGGCAATTGCCAAGGATGTAGGCGGTGTCGGGCGTGGAGAGCGCAGTCGACACCGGTGTGAAATACAGGCCCCGGCGGTAGGCGGCCCACGCCACGACGATCACAAAAGGGCCGTTGGGCAGGAGCACGGCCACATGGTCGCCGCGCGCCAGTCCGAAGGCGTCGAATACGCGGGCGAGCCGGTTTGCCTGTTGCTCAAGCTGTTCGTAAGTCAGCGTCAACTCCCCCACCGCCACCGCGACGCGGTCAGGATGGACGTAACTCCAGTAACGAAGGCCCGCCTGCACCAGTGTGTTGAATACCATGCTCATGATTATGGTATTGTTGCATATTAAAAATCTCAACTCCGCTCAATGGATCGGCCCACCATGGTGACTTCAGCAAGTGCTTACGGCATTACCGGATTCGGCGGGTACGTGCCCCGCCTGCGCATGGAGCGCAGCGCCATCGCTGCCGCCCACAAGTGGATGGCACCCGCGCTGCGTTCCCTGGCCAAGGGCCGGCGTGCGTTTTGCAGCTGGGACGAGGACAGCGTCACCATGGCGGTCGCGGCGGCCCGCGACGCTGTGCCTGCCCACCAGGTGGCCACGATCGACCGCCTGTCGTTCGCCTCCACCACGATGCCGTTTGCGGACCTGCAGAACGCGGCCATCATCGCCGGCGCGCTGGGGCTGCGGCACGATATCCAGACGCTGGACATCGGGCAGTCGCAACGGGCCGGGACCTCGGCCCTGATGGCGGCGTTCCGTGATGCCAGCGGCCCGGCGCTGGTCGTTGCCAGCGACCGTCCCCGCGGCAAGCCGGCCAGCACGCAGGAAATCAGCTTCGGTGCCGGTGCCGCGGCCTTCACGCTCGGCACCCAATGCGTGCTGGCCACGATGGAGGGCTCGGCCAGCAGCAGCGCGCTGTTCGTGGACCACTTCCGCTCGGCCGACGGCAAATACGACTACTACTGGGAAGAGCGCTGGATCCGCGACGAAGGTTACATGAAGCTCGTGCCCGGCGCCGTCAAGGCTGCGCTGGCCGATGCCGGTGTATCGGCCGACGCTGTCAAGCATTTCATTCTGCCGACGCCATTCAAGGGTGTTGCAACGATGCTCGCGCGCAAACTGGGGCTGGCGGCCGGGGTCGAGGCCAACGCCCTGGAGGAAGACTGCGGATACTGCGGCTCGGCACATGGGCTGGTCATGCTGGCGCGGGTGCTCGAGTCGGCGGCCGCCGGCGACGTGGTACTGCTGGTCGGTTTCGGCCAGGGTTGCGACATATTGGTATTGCGGGTCACCGATGCAATTGCCGACTTCAAGCCGAAGCGTGGCGTGAGCCGTGCGCTCGGCGACGGCCAGTCCCACGCCGACTACCTGCGCATGTTGTCGTACGACGACGGCATCGACCTGGAATGGGGCATGCGCAGCGAAAAGGTCCTCAAGACCGCTTTCACCGAGCAGTACCGCTCCAGCGAGCAGCTCGGCCATTTCGTGGCCGGCAAGTGCACCAAATGCGGAACCTTCCAGTTCCCGCAGCTGCCGTACTGCGCCAACCCGCAGTGCAACGCTCCGCAGGCCCAGTTCGAACAGGTCAGCCTGACCGAGGAGCCGGCCAAGGTGCTGACCTACACCGCCGACTGGTTGTCCTACCATCCCGCTCCCCCGCTGTATGTCGGTTTCGTGCAGTTCGCCAACGGCGCCCGGGTGCTCATGGAAATGGTGGACCTCGACGCCAAGGGTGTCGAGGCGGGCATGCCGCTGCGCGCCGTGTTCCGTGTCAAGGACGTGGACAGGGCGCGGGGCTATCCGCGCTATTTCTGGAAGATGACCCCGATTCAGGCCCAAGGCTAGAAGGAAACACCATGGCTACAGGTATCAAGGACAAGGTCGCCATTCTTGGCATGGGCTGCTCGCGTTTCGGCGAGCGTTGGGACGTCGGCACGCCGCAGCTGCTGGCCGAGGCGTTCGAGGAGGCGCTGACCGATGCCGGCATCGAGCGCAGGCAGATCGATGCGGCCTGGTACGGTGCGGCACTGGACTCCGTCAACGTGGGCAATTCCGCGATTCCGGCGTCGATGGCGTTGCGCCTGGACGGCATTCCGGTCAGCCGCATGGAAAACATGTGCGCCACCGGAACCGAGGCCCTGCGCGGCGCGGTCTACGCGGTGGCGTCGGGCGCGGTGGACATCGCGCTGGCCATTGGCGCGGAAAAACTCAAGGACACCGGTTACGGCGGGTTGCCCTCCGGCTTCAAGGGAACCTTCAACGACCTGTGGATGCCGCTGGGTTCGGCACCGGCCGGTTTTGCGCAATTGGCGGCCGGTTACCGCGCCAAACATGGCATCTCCAAGGAGACATTGAAGCGCGCCATCGCCCATGTGTCCTGGAAGAGCCACCAGAACGGTACCCGCAGCCCCAAGGCCCACCTGCAGAAGGAGGTCACCATGGAGCAGATCCTGAACGCGCCGATGATCGCCGAGCCGCTGGGTCTGTTCGACTGCTGCGGTGTGAGCGACGGCTCGGCCTGCGCCATCGTGACCACGCCCGACATCGCGCGCGCCATGGGCAAGAAGGACCTGGTCACGATCAAGGCGATCCAGCTGGCCATCGGTTCGGGCGTGGAAAGCGCCACCGACCACTGGGACGGCAGTTATGTGCGCACCACCCGCACGGCGGCCAAACGCGCCTATGCGGAGGCCGGCATCCAGAACCCGCGCGAGGAACTCGACCTGATGGAGGTGCACGACTGCTTCTCCATCACCGAACTGGTCACGATGGAAGACCTGTTCGTATCCGCAGACGGGCGCGCCACGCACGACGTGCTGGACGGCTTCTACGACCGCGACGGCGGCGTGCCGTGCCAGATCGATGGCGGTCTCAAGTGTTTTGGCCACCCGATCGGTGCCTCGGGCCTGCGCATGGCCTACGAGGTCTATACCCAGCTGCTGGGCCGCGCCGGCGCACGGCAGTTGTCCAGCCCGAGCATCGGTCTCACACACAACCTCGGCGGGGTTCCCTACCAGGGCATCGCGGCGATCTCGATCCTGGGCTTGCATAGCTGACACACACACCAGAAAGCACGCGCACATGGCGGAAGATATCGAAGACGAAGGGCCTGTGGAGCCACTGCTGCAGGGCGTGCGTGTTCTCGATTTCGGGCGCTACATCGCCGGGCCATTCTGTGCCGCGATGCTGGGCGACCTCGGGGCCGAGGTGATCCGGGTCGAGCGGCTGGCGGGCAGTGAAGACCGCTACATCTGCCCGGTGATGGACAGTGGCGAGGGCGCGTTGTTCCTGCAGGTCAACCGCAACAAGCTCTCGGTGACGCTCAACCCGATGAAGCCCGAAGGCCGCGAGGTGGTGAAGCGCCTGGTCAGGAGCGCCGATGTGGTGGTGGCCAACATGCCGGTCGACGGCTTGCGCGACATGGGCATCGACTACCAGTGCCTGCGTGCCATCCGCAAGGACATCATCCTGAGCAGCCAGACCGCCTTTGGCGACTCCGGGCCTTATGCGCAGCGCTCCGGGTTCGACGGCGTGGCGCAGGCGATGTCGGGTGCAACCTACATGTCGGGCCAACCCGGTGCGCCGATGAAATCCTACGCCTCGTGGTGTGACTTCGCCACCGCCTTCGTCGCCGCCTACGGCACTGTCGCAGCGCTGATGCACCGCATGAAGACCGGGCGTGGCCAGGAGGTCAAGGCCAACCTGCTGCGCACCGCACTCAACATTTTCCAGTTCAACAACATCGAGGCCTACCTTCTCGGGCGTGAACGTACCCAGAGTGGAAACCGTTCGCAGTTCGGCGGGCCGGGTGACCTGTTCCGGACCATGGATGGCTGGGTGCAGGCGCAGGTGGTCGGGCAGCCGCTGTTCGTGCGCTGGTGCGAGATGATCGGTGAGCGCCAGTGGCTCGACGACCCGCGTTTTGCCAACGACAACCTGCGCAGCCAGAACAGTGGCGTGCTCAGCGCACGCATGCAGACCTGGGTCGGCCAGTTCAGCACGGCGCAGGTGCTGGCGCGGCTGGAACAGTCGGGCATCCCGGCCGGGCAGCTGCTCTCGCCGCTGCAGGTGATCGAGGATCCCCAGGTGGTGCAGACCGGCATGTTGACCTGGACCGACTATCCGGGTTTGTCGAAGCCCGCGCCACTGGTGTCGGGCCCGGTCGAGTTTTCCGGCATGGATACCGGTATTCGCCTGCGCCCGCCGATGCTCGGGGAGCACACCGACCAGGTGCTGGGCGGTGTGGGCTACAGCACGTCCGAGATCGCCGGCCTGCGCGAGCGCCGGATCGTCTGAACGGTCAGCGCTCCAGTTGTTTTCCGGTTCATAACTTCTATTTTTGGAGATTGTCATGCAGGGTTTGCTGGAAGGAAAAGTCATCGTGGTTACCGGCGCGGGCGCGGGTGTGGGCAAGGGGATCGCGATGGAGGCCGCGCGCCAGGGCGCGAAGGTGATCGTGAACGACCTGGGTGTGGCGATCGACGGCACCGGAGCCAGCGCCGGCCCGGCCCAGCAGACGGTCGACGAGATCCGGGCCTTTGGCGGCATCGCGGCGGCCAACACCGACAGCGTCGCCGAATGGAAGTCGGCCCAGGCGATCATCCAGAATGCGCTCGACCTGTATGGCCGTATCGATGGTGTGGTCAACAATGCCGGCAACCTGCGCGACGGAATCTTCCACAAGATGTCCGAGGAGGATTTCGATGCTGTGGTCATGGTGCATCTCAAGGGCTGTTTCAACATGTCGCGCGCCGCGTCGCCGCATTTCAAGACCGAGGAAACCGGTGCTTTCGTACACATGACCTCCACCTCGGGGCTGATCGGCAACTTCGGGCAGGCCAACTACTGTGCCGCCAAGATGGGCATCGTGGGTCTGTCCAAGGCGATCGCGCTGGACATGGAGCGCTTCAATGTGCGCTCCAACTGCATCGCACCATTCGCCTTCACGCGTATGGTCGACACCATCCCGACCACCACGCCCGAGGGCAAGGCGCGCATGGAGGTCAACCGCCGGCTCGAGGCGGACAAGATTGCCCCCTTCACCTGCGCGCTGCTGACCGATGCCGCAAAGAGCGTGACCGGGCAGATCTTCGGTGTGCGCAACAACGAGATCTACCTGTTCTCGCAGCCGCGCCCGATACGCACCGCGCACTGCGGGACCGGCTGGACGGTGCAGGGTTGCCTGGACGTCGCCATCCCGATGATGCAGCCCTCGTTCTACGCGTTGGACCGTTCCAAGGACGTGTTTTCGTGGGATCCGGTCTGAACGCCCACCGGCAATAACCATGCATCTCGACAACGTTCTGGGCAAGCAATTTGCACCCGTCGAACACTTGGTCACTGCGCGTGACTGCATGCTGTATGCGCTGGGCATCGGCGTGGGTGACCGCCCCGAAGACCCGCGCGACCTGCAGTTCACCTACGAGAAGGGGCTCAAGTTCTTTCCCTCGCTTGTCAACGTCATCGCGCATCCGGGCGGCTGGATCCAGGCGCCGGAGCTGGCGGTGGACTGGGTCAAGCTGCTGCACGGCGAACAGTCGTTCACCATGCACGCGACGCTGGAGCCGGGCAAGACCTACGTGGGAACTTACCAGGTGCTGGACGTGGTCGACAAGGGGCCGGGCAAGGGAGCCCTGCTGTTCCTGCGCAAGGAGTTGCGAGAGAAGGGCGTTGAAGCGGTCGTGAGCACCGTCACGTCGACCTACTTCCTGCGCGGCGACGGTGGTTGTGGCGGCACCACGACCGAAGCGCCGGCGCCGCACCCGATTCCCGATCGCGCCCCCGACCTGAGTTGCACCCTGACAACGCTGGCGCGCGCCGCGCTGATCTACCGGCTGTCGGGTGACTACAACCCGATCCATGCCGACCCGGTGCTGGCGCGCAAGGCCGGGTTCGAGCGGCCGATCCTGCATGGACTGTGTTCGCTCGGTGTGGCGACCCGGGCAGTGCTGGCGAGTTGCTGCGACGATGCGCCGGAACGACTGAAATCCCTGCAACTGCGTTTTTCATCGCCGGTCTTCCCGGGCGAGACGCTGGTGACCGACCTCTGGCGGGACCGCGACATCGTGAGCTTCCGCTCGCGCGTGGCTGAGCGCAACGTGGTGGTCCTCAACAATGGCCGGGCCGTGGTGGTGGCGTAACACGGCCCGGTGCGGCTTTCACATCCAATACATACACAAAGGAAGACATGTTCCAGCAAAAGAAAGTGATCATCAGCTGCGCCGTCACGGGTGCCATCCACACACCGTCGATGTCGCCCTACCTGCCGGTCACGGCGCAGGAGATCGCGGAGGCGTCGATCGCGGCGGCCGAGGCCGGCGCGGCCATCATCCACCTGCATTCGCGCGACCCCGTGACGGGCAAGCCGGACCAGCGGCCGGAAGCCTTCACGCCGTTCCTCAAACTCATCAAGCAACGGTCCGACGCGATCGTCAACCTCACCACCGGCGGCTCGCCCTACATGACCGTGCACGAACGCATGCAACCGGCCAAGGTGCTCAAGCCCGAGGTGGCGTCGATGAACATGGGCACGATGAACTTCGGGCTGTTCCCGATGCTCAAGCGTTTCAAGGAGTTCAAGCACGATTGGGAGCGCCCGTACCTGGAAGGCAGCAAGGACCTGATCTTTCGCAATACCTATGGCGACCTCGAGACCGTGCTGACCGAGTTGTCTGTCAACGAGACACGGTACGAGTTCGAGTGTTACGACACCTCGCACCTGTACAACCTGGCGCATTTCGTGGAGCGCGGCCTGGTGAAGGCGCCGTTCTTCATCCAGACGGTGTTCGGCATCCTGGGCGGCATCGGCACCCACCCGGACGACGTGATGCACATGAAGCGCACCGCCGACCGTCTGTTCGGCGACGACTACCGCTGGTCTGTGCTGGGCGCAGGCGCCAGCCAGATGAAGATCGCGGCCATGGCGGCATCGATGGGCGGTAATGTCCGGGTCGGCCTGGAAGACAGCCTGTGGATCGGCAAGGGACAACTGGCGCAGTCCAATGCCCAGCAGGTGCGCAAGGTGCGTGACATCCTCGAAGGGCTGGGCTTGGAGATCGCCACACCCGCCGAGGCGCGGGAGATCCTGCAACTCAAGGGCTCGGCGAAGGTGGCCTTCTGAGCCAGCCCGTTGAGGTGATACGGTAGGCTAGGTTACGGCATGGATGCGTAAAATACGGGGCTGCAGGTCGGGTGTTTTTCCGGCCAACTCCAAGGAACCCATACATGAAACGCGATTTGCCGTCCAAGTCAGTCAGGCCAGCCAAGGCGGCCAAAGCCGTGGTGCCCGCAGCGGGGCGTCCCTCCGGCAAACCCCAGCCCACCGACAACTGGGATGCCCGCCTCGGATTCCTGATGCACGATGTGTCGCGTCTGCGGCGTGGCGTGTTCGACGATTTCATGAAACCGGTGGGGCTGACGCGTTCGCAATGGTGGATCCTGGCCCACCTTGCGCGCCACGACGGCATGATCCAGAGCGATCTGGCCAATGTGCTGGATATCGGCAAGGCAGCCTTGGGCGGCCTGATCGACCGGCTGGAAGCGTCCAGGTTCATCGAGCGGCGTCCGGACGAATCCGACCGTCGTGTCAAACGCATCTACCTCACGACCAAGGGTTCGCAGATGATCACCGAGATGAAGGTGCGCAGCCACGACATGAGTGAGCGCATCCTCGCGGGGCTCGATGAGGCGGCGCGCCACAAGCTCGTTGACATGCTCAGCTTGGTCAAACGCAATCTGCAATCGGTCAAGGCTACTGAGCCGACCGATTAATGAAGGTTCGGCGCCTCCGTCATTTGCTGGCCGGTCGCGACAGCGGCACGGCACAGAAAATACGCTTGCGTACAGTACGCCATTTCATTAAACTCTTGCCCGAACCAATCTCGTGGAGGATCGGACCGCTGCCCTACGGCTTCATTCACTGCACCCGGACCGTGGTCAACGCCGGGACCTGCAAACCGGTTGCATGCGCGCTGGGCCGCCGATAGGGTGCAGCCGCAGCAGGCGCGGCATGAACGCAGGCAGATGCTGCAGACGCCGCTGACCGATCACCGCACCCTGCCAAACCCACTACAAGGAGACGCCAAGATGCAAGCCAGCACCAAGTTCACCGAGTCCTATTTCCCCGCTGAAGAAGTCGGAGAACTGATCGAAATGACCTTGCCCGACCTCATGCTGAAGATCGCGCGCGAGGTTCCCGATCGCCTGGCCCTGGTCGAAGGCGTGGCGGATCCCGCGAAGCGGCGGCGCTGGACCTACCAACAACTGATGGATGATGTCCAGAAGGTCGCCCGGGGGCTGCTGACGCATCTGCAGCCCGGCGACAAGGTGGCGCTCCTGGCGCCGGAAACCCCGGAGTGGGTGATCATGCAACACGGCCTGTGTTTTGCAGGCCTGATCATCGTTCCGCTGAACCCGGCCTACACCGAGCGCGAGGTCGAATTCGTCGTGAGAAGCTCCGACGCCAGTGCGATCGTGTTCGCCGAAAGCTCGCGCGGCAAGGACCTGCGCAAGATCGTCGAGGGCGTGCAAGCCAAGCTGCCGAAGCTGAAGACGGCCATCTGCATATCGGACATCGAGGCGCTGAAAGCGGCGGGCGATCCGGCGCGGGAACTGCCCACGCAGACACCTACGCAGACGATGCAGATCCAGTACACGTCGGGCACCACCGGGTTTCCCAAGGGGGCGTGTCTGCACCACCGTGGCGTCATCAACGCGGCACACCAGATCGCCACCCGCGCCAACTTCCCGAACGGTGGTGTCTGGATCAACGCCATGCCGCTGTTCCATATCGGCGGCGGCATCGTGAGCGAGATCGGCACGTTCAGCCGCAAGGGCACGTTTGTCCTGATGCAGTCGTTCGACCCGGGCTTGTTCCTGGAGTTGATCGAAGCCGAGCGCTGCAACAATTCGCTGATCGTACCGACCATGATTCTTGCGCTTCTGAATCACCCCGACCTGAAGAAACGCGACGTATCGAGCTTCAAGTCGATCCTGTCGGGCGCGGCGACGGTCCCGGCGCCCCTGGTTCGGCGGGCCACCAAGGAATTCGACTGCCAGTTCTGCATCATGTACGGCCAGACCGAAGCGAATGGGCCGTTCACCGAAACCCTCACGACCGACTCCCCGGAGCTGCAATCCGAGACCATCGGCCGCCCGATCCCGCACTGTGAAGTCAAGGTGGTGAATATCGAGACGCTGAAAACCGTGCCTGTCGGCACGATCGGCGAATTCTGGGTGCGCGGTTTCATGACCATGTCGGGTTACTACGGGCAGCCGGAGGCGAGCAAGGCGGCGCTGACCGAAGATGGCTGGCTGCGCACCGGAGATCTCGGAACGATGGACGAGAACGGCTACTTCCGCATCACGGGCCGGCTCAAGGAGATGATCATCCGGGGCGGCATGAACCTCTATCCCAAGGAGATCGAGGACATCCTCTTCGAGCACCCTGGCGTTGCACAGGTGGCGGTCGCCGGCTTGCCCGACGAGACCTGGGGCGAGATCGTAGGCGCCGTCGTGATGGCCAAGGATCTCAAAAATCCGCCTTCGGTGGACGAACTGCACCAATATTGCCGGGCCAACCTGTCGCCCCAGAAGACACCCGAAAAGTGGTTCTTCGTCGACCAGTTTCCCATGACCGCCACCGGAAAGATCCAGAAGAACGTCCTGCTGGAGATGGTGCGGGAAGGCAAGATCACGCCGGTGGACTGGGTGCGGCCAAGCCGGCAGTCATCCGTTGAATAAGGCGCGCCCACGGCGCAACCGATCGATACCTTGCCTCGTGCGCGCGGGAGTGCGCGAGCCGTGCGGGCGGTGAAGATAAGTCTTGTGTGTCATGGGCAAGTACGTGTCGCCGGCACGGGCCGCGAAACTGAACTCGGACCGCGCCCAGACCCTCACCGGCGAAGCCCTGGAGGGCGCAGGTGGAACGGGGGAATTCATTGTGCCCATCCGCCGTTGCCAGCCCTGGTACCTGGCGCCGCCTGCGCGTGGGCCGGGAATCGGCGCATGCCGACAAAGCCAGCTGCCAAGGTTTTCCATCTTCTTCCGGGAAATGCCCCGTACCTCCGGCTGTCGAAGTGCCGCTTGGGGAGGGCAAGACACCACAAGACACCCCAAAAGACCCCCCGAAAAACGCTACTCGATGTTCTGCACCTGCTCGCGCATCTGCTCGATCAGCACCTTCATGTCGACCGCGATGTTGGTCAGTGGCAGGGCGGCGGACTTCGAGCCCATGGTGTTGGCTTCGCGGTGCAACTCCTGGATCAGAAAATCCAGCCGCTTGCCGACCTCACCCCCCTTGTTGATCAGCCGCTCCAGTTCGTCCAGGTGCGAGCCCAGCCG
>JANLQZ010000732.1:0-1852 GCA_031368125.1 Betaproteobacteria bacterium | reverse complement strand
CAACGGATCGCGATGGGCGCCGAGGACCGCATGTTGTCGTACCTGCCGCTGGCCCATGTGGTCGAGCGCGTGCTGGTCGAACATGGCTGGCTGCATACCGGCATGCGCGTGTATTTCGCGGATTCGCTGGAAACCTTCACTGCCGACATCCAGCGGGCGCGCCCGACGATCTTCTTCTCGGTGCCGCGCTTGTGGATCAAGTTCCAGCACGGCGTTCACCACAAGATGCCACCGGCCAGGCTCGGCATGCTGCTGTCGCTTCCGGTCATCGGTGGGCTGGTGCGGCACAAGGTGCTGAAGGCATTGGGCCTGGACCAATGCCGCCTGGCCGCGGCCGGCGCGGCGCCGATGCCGATCGAACTGCTGGCCTGGTACCGCCGGCTTGGTCTGCCCGTCAATGAAGGTTATGGATTGACCGAAAACCTGGCACTGTCGCACCTGACCGTACCGGGACAAAACCAGGAGGGCACGGTCGGACCACCCTACCCCGGCGTCGAGGCGCGTATCGACGCCCAGACCGGGGAAATACAGATGCGCAGCGAGGCGCTGATGCTCGGTTATTACAAGCAGCCCGACTTGACGCGCGACGCCTTCACCGCCGACGGCTGGCTGCGCACGGGCGACAAGGGCCAGATCGATGCGCAGGGCACGCTGCGCATCACGGGGCGGGTCAAGGACCTGTTCAAGACCAGCAAGGGCAAATACGTGGCGCCGGCGCCGATCGAGGACAAACTGGTGATGCACGATGCGGTGGAGGCCTGCGTGGTCACCGGCGCCAGCCTGGGGCAGCCGCTGGGCATCGTGATGCTCAATGCCGAGGCCGCCGCGCGCGCCGCCGATGCCACGGCACGCGCCGCGCTGGAGGCCTCGCTGGGCGAGCACCTGCGTGGCGTCAACGCCACGCTCGATCCGCACGAGCGCCTCGCCTGCCTGGTCGTGGCCACCACGCCGTGGACGGTCGACAACGACATGGTCACCCCGACCTTCAAGGTCAAGCGCAACCGCATCGAGGAAATCTATTCGGCGCAATACGAGCGCTGGGAAGCCTCCGGTCGCCAGGTGATCTGGCAATCCGCCTGAGGTCGTGGCGTAATGGCGCTTATTTGCTCCTGGAGACAAGACATGAACAACCGGTCGACGCGGCTGCTGGCCGCTGTGGTGGTTTCGCTTGCGGCGGCCGGGGTCGGCGCGCAGCCGGCCGAGGTCGAAGGCGTGAAGCTCGACCCGGTGGCCCAGGTCGGCGCCGCGACGCTGCAACTCAATGGCGCTGGCGTGCGCACACGTGCCATCTTCAAGGTCTATGTGGCGGCGCTGTATGTACCGCAGAAGAGTGGCGATGCCTCCGCCTTGCTGGCGCAGAAGGGGCCGCGGCGCGTCGCCATCACGATGTTGCGCAATGTCGACGCCGAGACTTTCGCGGCCGCCCTCAATGACGGATTGCGCAACAACCACACCGAGGCCCAGCTTGGCGCGATGAAGCCGCAGATCGACGCGCTGAACGCGACGCTCAAGGCCGTGGGCGAGGCGAAGAAAGGCGACGTGATCCACTTCGAATTCGTGCCCGACGGCGGCACCCGCGTGACCGTCAACGGCCAGCCGCGCGGCAGCGCCATCGCCGGCGAGGATTTTTTCACCGCGGTGCTGCGGATCTGGATCGGCGACAAGCCGGTCGACGGCGGACTCAAGAAGGGGATGCTCGCAGGATAAGGCCCCGGCGCGGCGGCGGGGTACGGGCGGTTGCCAGCCGGGCCGATGCTTACTTGACGCATTGCATCAGGTTGGTGTTCTTGCCGGCTCCGGTGTGTTCACTGACGACGCAGGACATGCCGCCGCACATGCAATGCACCACGCT
>JANLQZ010000720.1:0-1729 GCA_031368125.1 Betaproteobacteria bacterium | reverse complement strand
GGCATGCGGCAGTTCAACGAACGCGTGGTGCTGCAGGCGATCCGCCAGAACGGCAGCCTGCCCAAGGCTGACCTGGCCCGCCTGACCGGGTTGACGGCGCAGACCATCGGGCTGATCACCAACCGGCTTGAAGACGATGGCCTGCTGATCCGCCGCCAGCGCGTGCGCGGCCGCATTGGCCAGCCTTCGGTGCCGCTGGCGCTCAACCCGGACGGCGCGTTTTCGATCGGCGTCAAGATCGGCCGGCGCAGCGCCGACTGGTTGCTGGTCGATTTCACCGGCGCCGTGCGCCAGCGCATGAGCCTGTCCTACCCCTTCCCCGACGCCGACAGCCTGCTGCCCGCGCTCGGACGCAACATGTCCATCCTGCGCGACGGGCTCGGCAGCCTGGGCCAGCGGCTGGTCGGCGTAGGTGTTGCGGCGCCGTTCCAGCTCGGCGGCTGGCACCGCATGCTGGGCCTGTCGGCCCCGCAGTCCAGCACCTGGAACCAGATCGACCTGAGTGCCGAGGTGCAAGGCATGACCGACCTGCCGGTGAGTTTTGCCAAGGACACCGCGGCCGCCTGCGTCGCCGAACTGGTGGGCGGTTGTGGTCGCGACCTCAAGAGTTTCCTGTACCTGTTCGTGGACACCTTCATCGGAGGCGGGCTGGTCATCAATTCGCACCTGCACACCGGCGTGCACGGCAACGCGGGCGCCGTCGCCTCGCTGCCACTGCACCTGGCGCAGGACCTGGCCGCGCCCGAACAACTGATCAGCCATGCCTCGTTGTGGGAACTCGAGCAGCGTTTCGTGGCGTATGGGCTCGACCCTGCCGCCGCCTACGATGAACGCGCCATGTCGGCCCCGTTCGAACAACACACCAACGCCTGGATCTCCCACGCGGCCAACGCGTTGGCGCATTGCGTGGTCAGCGGGACGGCGTTCCTGGACCTGGACGCCGTGGTGCTCGACGGCTCCTTTTGCCGGCCGCTGCTGCAACGGCTGATCGAGCGCACGCGCGCGGCGCTGGCGAACTACAACTGGGAAGGCATGTGGCCGAGCACCGTGATCGCGGGCCGCACCGGCCCGGACGCGCGCGCGCTGGGTGGCGCCTGGTTGCCGCTGCACGCCAACTTCGCGCCCGACCGGGACCTGTTCCTCAAGGTCGGTCGCTGACGAAGCTGCGGCGCACTGGGGTGCTTTCGCTCGGCGAGCTGCGGTGCGAGCGAAGTAATCGGCGCGCTGCCGCAAATCGGCCGAAAGTCGCTTAAAGATTTCCATTTCAAATCAATCACTTATTGGGAGCGACTTGAGAGCTTGCCTGGGGCGGCCCGGCGCGGCGCTCACACCTCGTCCCAATCCTTCCACTCCACCCGGTAGGCGGCGCGGCACACGTTGACAGCCTGCCCCTCGGTCGGGCAAAAGATGTCGTGCCCGATCAGGTCCAGTGTGCCGTAGTGTTTCAACCGGTCCTTGACCGGGCCCTTCATGCCGGCGAACCACAATTCGATGCCCTGCTGGCGCAACTCGCCGTGCAGGGTGGTCAGGGTGTCCGCCGCCGTGACGTCCACCTCGGTGATCGCACCCGAGGCCACCACGACGCGACGCGTGGCTGTGGTGGCGAGCAGCACTGCGCGATGCACCCGTTCGCGGAAGATCTCGGCGTTGGCAAAAAAGAGTGGCGCATCCCAGCGAAACAACACCAGCCCCGGCACATAACGGCCCTCCGGATGGCGCAAAACATCGT
>JANLQZ010000711.1:0-1614 GCA_031368125.1 Betaproteobacteria bacterium | reverse complement strand
ACGATGCCCATGCCGCCTTCCTGGGCGATGGCGATCGCCAGCCGCGACTCGGTCACGGTATCCATCGCCGCCGAAACCAGGGGCAGATTAAGCGTGATGTTGCGGGAAAAGCGGGTGGCGAGGGAAGTGTCCTTGGGCAGGACCTGGGAGAACGCCGGCACCAACAACACGTCGTCGAAGGTGAGCGCTTTGCCGAGCAGGCGCATAACAAAGCTCCAAATCCCAAATTGTACCCGTGCGCCGACGGCGCCAGGCGCTTGCAACGGCAGTACACTGCGCGCATGAACAGGATTCGAAGCCTTTTTGTCGCGGCCACATGGCTGCTATGTTTGGCCGCCCACGCGCAGTGGCAATGGATCGACAAAGACGGCCGCAAGGTGTTCAGCGACCGTGCTCCCCCGCCCGAAATTCCGCTCAGGAACATAGTGAAGCAACCGGGCGATACGGTGCGCAGTTCAGTTGCATCCGCACCGGACGGCGGCGCTTCGGCACCGGCGGCAGGCGCATCGGGGGCGGTGTCCGACCAGCCCGCCCCCAAGCTCAGCGCTGTCGACAAAGACCTGGCGGAAAAGAAACGGCTGGCCGACGCAGCGGCGGCCGCAAAAGTGAAGGCCGAGGAAGAGCGCATCGCCAAGGCCAGGTCCGACAATTGCGCCCGCGCCCGCTCCAGCAAGACCCTGATGGAATCCGGGGTTCGGGTGTCCATCACCAACACCAAGGGTGAACGCGAGGTGATCGACGACACCGTGCGCGCGCGCGAACTCAAGCGCATCCAAACCGTCATAGACGCCGACTGCCAGTAACGAACCGCGCTGGGCGGGGCACGTCCCACAAGCGACCGCCGGGCTGCCCCGCAGGTTTGGTTGGTCCCCCTTGGAGGGCGGCCGCGGCAAGGCGGCCTCGGTCGCGCTCAATATCCGGCTTTTGCGCCCGGCCGTTTGCGCGCAAAAAGACCGGCGGAGCGCGCGCCCTGCTTGACAAAACGCGTGCGCCGGGCGACTTTCGGATCGACCGTGAGCGGACGGTAGATTTCGACCCGGTCCTGGTCGCGCAACACCTGCTGGGGCGCTGCTCTTCTGCCCCAGACACCAACCAAAGGGACGCTGGCAGAAAGTTCTGGAAAGCTAACCAGGAAACCACTCGCCTGCAGCGCCTGCACCACGGTGGTACCCGGGTCGACCAACAGCGCCACCTCGTGGACCGTGCGCGGCGCGCTCGAATACACCACGCTGACACGTATGGTCATGGCTACTGACCGTAGACCTGTTCCGCCCGCTTCACGAACGCGTCCATCAGGCTGCCGGCAATGCGGTCGAAAACGGGGCCGACGAGGCGTCCCAGCGGGATATTGTCGAAACCATAGTTCAGGTCCAGTTCGACCCGGCAGGCACGCTGCGTACCGTCGCCGAGCGGGGTAAAGCGCCATTGGCCGTCGAGTCGCGAAAACGGCCCGTTGACCAGTTGCATCGCCACCGCGCGCCCGGGTGTCTGTGTGTTGCGCGTGGTAAAGGTCTGGCGCACGCCACCGAACGCGATGCCGATTTCGGCCGTCATGCCGCCGTCGTGCTGCAATGCGACGCTGGCATGGTCACACCAGGGCAGGAATTTCGGATA
>JANLQZ010000699.1:0-3372 GCA_031368125.1 Betaproteobacteria bacterium | reverse complement strand
CATAAGTCGTTATTTCCGATCATTCGAGGTTTCGGCCAAGACCAACTTGCACCCAAGTCATGTCACGACCAAAACGGCAGGCAGTATGGCAGCTTTTGGAGCGCGGCACCGGCGCAAACCCCCAGGCTACCCGGCCATTGCCCCGGCGGTGCGCGTGCGCCAGGGCGGTGGTACTTGAAAGGGGGATCGTCACGGGCCATTGCGCCCGCCTGCCCAGCGTAATATGGACGCCATGAAACGGCGCCCGTGGTGTTTGCCGCTGCTGCTGTGCGCCCTGCTGGCCGCATGCGACGACCCGCCGGCCGAGTCTGCGGCCGAACTGGTGCAGCAGCGCCTTGCGGGAACCTGGCTGCGCGAATACGAAGAGCAGGGCACGCGGGTGCGGCGCATCCTCGTGCTCGAGCCCGGCGGCCATTTTCGGGAAAACTCCACCCTCGTCGCGCCCGGCGCGGCTGCCCGGCAGGACGCCAGCGGGGAGGGCGAATGGTCGTTCGACGGAACCAATCTCAAGCGTCGCTACACCTACATCAACGGCCGGCCGGCGTCGCATCCATTCATGCCTTATGCCACCTTCGAACTGAGTTTTCCGTCCCGCCTGGAATTCATCGGCGTGGACCATGTGCGACAACGCGAGGTGCATTACCGGCGCGTGGCCGACGGCACCAAGCCCTGAGCCTGAGCCGTGCCGGCCTACTTCGCCGGCAACACCACCGCGCCCAGTGGCACCGCGGTGACGCTGTTTTGCGGTGAGCCGTCGATCAGCTTGTCGGAGTAGGTCAGGTACACCAGCACGTTGCGTTTTCGGTCGACCATGCGCACCACGCGCAGCTTCTTGAACACGGCCGAGATCCGTTCATTGAACATCTCCTCCTGCGCGTCCAGGGTCTTGACCGTGAAAGAGATCGGGCCGACCTGGCGGCACGCGATCGACGCCTCCGACTTGTCCTCGGCCAACCCGATGGCGCCCATCACGCCGCCGGTCTTGGCGCGCGAGACGTAACACGCCACGCCATTGACCTTCGGGTCGTCGTAGGCTTCGACCACCACCTTGTGGTTGGCGCCGATCAGGATGAAGGCGGTCGACACTTCGCCGATCTGGTCGGCGCGTACACAGGCGATGAGGGCCAGGGACAGCAGTGCGGCGGGCAGTCTTTTCATGCGGTGCTTTCAGAAGCCGGGCGGCCGCGGTACCAGTATTCGTAACGCTGGCGGAACCCGTATTGCGCGTACAACGCGCGTGCGGCCGTATTGTCGGTGTTGACCTGCAGGTAGGCGTTCCTGGCCCCCAGCTGCCACGCCGCGTGCAGCAGGCTTTGCACCATGCGGTGTCCATACCCGCGTCGCCGCGTGGATGCGTCGGTCACGATATCGAACAGGCCGGCCCAGCCGTCTTCCACGATCGCCAGCCCGGTGGCGACCAGCGCGCCGTGGTCGCGGATCACCATCGCCCGGTGCTGCAGCGGCGAACCCTGCAGACGCTGCAGGTGGGCGGTGCGAAACGGCCTGGGCGAATTGCGCAGCCCACCGACCGCCTCGACCCAGTCCGGCAGCGCCATCCCGGTGGCCGGGCAGTCCAGCAGCCGCGCCGGGTCGATGCCGGTGGCCTCGACCGCCGTGGTGTCGAAGCGCGCGTAACCCAGGCGCCCGAGTTCCTGGTCCAGCGCAGCCGGTTCGGAAAACGGCGTGATGCGAAAAATCAGCGGCAGGTTGCGGCTGCGGTAAACCTGCTCGCAATACGCCAGCTTCTCGGCCAGGGGACGCGTCGACGGGTAGACCGCATTGACCGAACGCGCCCGTTTCGCCTGCCCGGGCAACAGGCGCAACAGCCAGCCGTCGTACAACAACTGACCCGGCGGCGCGCAGGAGTTGAGCCCCAACTCTTCGAGGCGGCGCAGGTCGTGATCGGGTGGCATGGTCGAAATCAGTGTAGCCCAGGCGTGGCGCGCCGCCGCGCGCGAGTGGCCTCATGCTGGAGCCAATTGCGCCGATAAACCATCCATACCGACGCTGGCAAACGCGGCGCGCAAGCGATGCGCCTGCGATCAGGGGCCAGTGCGCGCGGTGATTGATGGGGCTCGTGTTGACATTTTCTCTGCCATACGGTGCCGTGCCGTTGTTCGATTTCCGTTCGCAGCGCTTTCGCGATGACGCGCGCCGGCTGGTGATGACCACCGGCCACTGCCTGGACCGGTGCCGGCAGGCGCTCTTCATCGCCGAAGGCGACGTGGAGGAGGCCCGCGCGGACTTGCTCGCAGCAGCGAACGCGCCGGCGCACGGCTTCGGTTTCGTGCTGCACTGACCGGCCTGCCGCAGCCGCTGCTGCCGCGCTCTAGCATGCCAAGGAGCTCTGGCATGATGCCGTTTCGCCTGTCCCGACCCGAGCCACCCGACCTTCATGCAGCCGCCCCGTTACAACACCTTGCCCGGACACGGCCGATTTGCCTACTCGGCAATCGACCGGCGCGCGACCTACGATTGGCCCAACGGCGCCCGGCTGGCTGTGTACCTGGCCTTGAACATCGAGCACTTCGCGTTCGGCGAGGGACTGGGCGCCAACGTGGGGCCGGCCTCGCCGGCCCCGGACGTGCTGAATTACGCCTGGCGTGAGTACGGCAATCGCGTGGGCGTGTGGCGCTGCCTGGAGCTGTTCGACGCGCTGCAGCTGCCGGCGGGTGCGCTGATCAACACGGCGTTGTACGACCATTGCCCGCAAGTGGTGGCTGCCTGCGTCGAGCGCGGCCACGAACTCATCGCGCACGGGCACACCAATGCCGAACGCCAGGGCGAATTCACCGAGGACGAGGAGCGCGCCCTGCTGCGGTCCTGTCGCGACACCATGTTGCGCCACAGCGGCACCATTCCCACCGGCTGGTTGTCGCCCTGGATTTCAGAGAGCCGGGTGACGCCCGACCTGCTGCGCGAGACCGGTTGCGGCGACGACTGGTCGCGGCTGACCGCGTCCGGTGCCAGCATCGTGCACTGCCCGGCGGTGTTCGCCCGCAGCGGCGAGGCACTGCAGTCGTTTGGCCGGTACCGCGCCGGCGGCATCAACCTCGGGCTGGGCACCGACACCTGGCCGCCGGACCTGCTGCACAACATGCAGCTTGGCCTGTACCTGGCGCGGGTGGTGGAGGGCAGTGCGCAGCAGACCTCGATCGCCGACCTGTACAACGCCGCCACGCTGGGCGGTGCGCGGGCCCTGGGGCGCGACGATCTTGGCCGCCTGGCTCCGGGTGCGCAGGCCGACATCGTGGTGTTCGACCTCGGCGCGCCCCACCTCGGGCCGTTTTTCGACCCGTTCAAGAACCTGCTGCTGGCTGGGCGGGGCACCGACTGCCGCGCCAGCTACATCGCCGGGCGCTGTGTGATGGA
>JANLQZ010000678.1:0-3442 GCA_031368125.1 Betaproteobacteria bacterium | reverse complement strand
CAGGTCGGCGCCGTTGAGCTTGTCGCGTTGGGAGATGCGCCACAGAGTGGCCAGGCGTTCACTGATCAGGTCCTGGTGCGGCGAAAAGGTGTCGTAGGGCAGGGTTTCCCAGTCCGGAAACAGGGCGCAGCGCACGTCGGGTGCAAAGAAGGCTATTTCTTCCAGCAGGCGCTGCGCATCGGTGGCGTCGGCGGTCACCACCGCCGTCAGCCGGCCGAGCGCCTTGTCCCGGATCGCCAGTTGGGCCACCAGCAGGGCGTCGGCCGAGCCGACCGGGCGCGGCATCGTGAAACGGTGGCCGGGTTTGAGTTTGGGTAGATCCATGAATGGGAGTGGGAACGAACCGCCAGGGCAGACCAGCATGCGAAAGCCCCCCAAACGGAGATCCGTGGGGGGCGAGAAAGCGCTGATTTTAGAATGGGCCACAGTTCCATGACCGACTCCGCGATTATTCCCATTGCCCCGGACGCCACGGCGCACGTGCCGGCCGGCCGGGTGCCCGCGGCGGCACCGGCCATCTGGGCCCTGATTCCCTGCGCCGGTAGCGGCTCGCGCGCCGCCAGCCTGGTGCCAAAGCAGTACTTGGCGATTGCCGGGCAGGCGATGGTGCTGCACACGCTGGCCGCCTTTGCCGCCGTGCCGCGCGTCGCCCGCACGCTGGTTGTGGTCGCCGCAGGCGATGCCTTTTTCGAGGCGCTGGACGGTGCGCCGGCACAGCCCTGGTCGTGGGTGTGCGCTGGTGGCGCAACCCGCGCGCTGACGGTGATGAACGGCCTGTCGGCGCTGCTGGGGCAGGGCGCGCGCGCCGACGACTGGGTGCTGGTTCACGACGCTGCGCGCTGCCTGGTCACATCCGAACTCATCGACCGGTTGATCGACGCCTGTATTGATGACCCGGTTGGCGGACTGCTCGCGCACCCGGTGCCCGACACCCTCAAGCTGGCGGCCAGCGGCCGGGTCGCAGGGACCACCGACCGCTCGCACCACTGGTTGGCACAGACGCCGCAGATGTTCCGGATCGGCGCCCTGCATGGCGCGCTGCAGGCCGCCGGGACACAGGTGACGGACGAATCTTCCGCGCTCGAGGCGATCGGGCTGGCGCCGAAACTGGTACCGGGCAGTGCTTCGAACTTCAAGGTGACCTACGCGGACGACTTCGTGCTGGCGCGGGCTGTCCTGCTGGGTCGCGGCCGCCAGCCGGGCAAGGAACTGGACTATGACTACCCCTGAACGACAGCTGGCCGTTCCCGAGTTTCGCATCGTCGAGGGATGGGACATCCATGCGCTGGTGGCCGGACGCAAACTCGTGATTGGCGGGGTGCACATTCCATTCGATGCTGGCCTGTTGGGCCATTCCGACGCCGACGTGCTGATGCATGCGATCACCGACGCGCTGCTGGGCGCCGCTGCGCTGGGCGATATCGGCACCCATTTCCCCGACACCGACCCGCAATTCCAGGGTGCGGATTCGTCAGTGTTGCTGGCCGAAGCAGCGCGGCGTGTCCGGCACCAGGGCTTCGAAGTCTGCAATGTCGACAGTACCGTGATCGCACAGGCGCCAAAACTGATGCCCTGGATTGCGGCCATGCGTGGCAATATTTCCGCCGCTCTGGCGCTGCGGCAGCATCAGGTAAGCATCAAGGCGAAGACAGCCGAGGGACTGGGCCCGGTCGGGCTGGGCCAGGCGATCGAGGCGCGGGCCGTCGTATTGCTGCGGCGCTAACCCGCCTTTTCGGCCGGTGTACGTCCCCTGGCCCGCATCCGGGCGCGCCCGGCTCACATGCATCGGGCGCTCGCCGATCTTCATCATCGGCTCCCGCATCCGGGCGCGCCCGGCTCACATCACGCGCTGCAACTGGATCCGTGCTACGAGGCCGCCGGAACTGCGATTGGCGAGCGAAAAGATGCCCCCCATGCGCTGGATGTTCTTCTCGACGATGGCCAGGCCGAGCCCGGCGCCCGTGGCCTCGGTGCGTGCCGTATCGCCGCGAAAGAACGCCTTCGTCAGGTGCGCCAGGTTGTCCCCGGCGACACCCGGCCCGTGGTCGCGTACCTCGATCAGGATCCATCCTTCGCGCACTTTTGCGCTCAGGTCGACGTCGGCAATGCCACTGTCGGGCGACTTGCCGTAACGCGCCGCGTTTTCGAGCAGGTTGGAGATCACGCGGCTCAATTCCACCTCGTCGGCCAGAACCAGCATATCCGCCGGCACATCGATTCGGAACAGGATGTCGGGGCGGTCCTTGAGTGCATAGACGCACCGGTTCACCACTTCGGCCAGCTTGACTGGTTCAAGTGCCACCTGGTCGGGACGGGCATAGTCCATGAACTTGTCGATGATGGCGTTGACCTGTTCGATGTCGGCGGCCATGTGGTCCCGAGCGACCGCGTCCGTGACACTCAGTTCGGTCTCCAGACGCAGTCTTGCCAACGGGGTGCGCAGATCGTGCGATATGCCAGCGAGCATGACGGCGCGGTCCTGTTCGATCTGGGCCAGCTTGCGCAACATGCGGTTGAATTCGAAGTTGACCTGGCGTATTTCACCGGTGACTGTGGTCTCGTTGAGTTCGCTGCCGGCGAAATCGCCGTCGCGCACCCGTCCGACCGCGACCGACAGGTGTTTGAGGGGTCGGTTGACCAGGCGCGCGATCAGCGCCGCGCCCGCCAGTGACAACGCGGCGGCGGTGACCAGCCAAATGATCCAGGTCTTGCCGGCCGGCGGGTTCAGGCGTGCGCGGTCGGTCAGCATCCAGTAGCTGTCGTCTTCAATCGTGAACCCCACCCACAGGCCGGATTCCTCGTTGACACTGTTGGCCACCACCGTGCCCGGGCCCAGCCGCTCGGTCAACTCGCTTGCGATACGTCGCCCGACCGCGTCCTCGCCGAAGGGCTCGAATTTGTCGTCCGGTTCACGTGGCAGGATACGTACCCCCTCCTGCTCGGTCATCGTCTTGATCAGCGAGACCCGCGCAATCGAGTCGGAGTGGATCAGCGCTGCGCGGCTCAGGTTGACCAGCGATGCAATTTGCCGCGCGGCCTGAACTGCGCGCGGTTCAAGTTCGAACACGCGCAGCGCCTGCAGCCAGGCCAGGATACTGACCAGCAGCAATGCCGCGAGCAGGAAGAAAGTGCGCCAGAACAGGCTCAGGCCGACGCGGCGCCCGACTCCGGGCGCTGTCCCTGCAGCCTCCAGCGGTGCCGGCTCGCTGAGCAGGGGCGCCGGAAGGTTAGCCACCTCAGGCGGCACCGTCCGGCACGAATACGTAACCCACGCCCCAGACCGTCTGGATGTAGCGAGGGATTGCTGCATCGGCCTCGATCATTTTTCTCAGGCGCGATATCTGCACATCCAGGCTGCGATCGAAGGGCTCGAATTCGCGGCCCCGCGCCAGTTGCGCGAGTTTCTCGCGTGACATCGGCTGGCGCGGATGGCGTACCAGCG
>JANLQZ010000636.1:0-4929 GCA_031368125.1 Betaproteobacteria bacterium | reverse complement strand
TCATATCTGGCCTGCGCCGACCTAAAATGCCGGCCCGGCATGGCACAGCCAGGCCACTTCCGCCACCCAGCGAGACCCGTTCAATGCACCACACCCACCACACCCTGTCTCGGCGCGCCTGGCTGGCCCGCGCGAGCGCCGCCGCCATGGCCTCGTCCGCGCTGCTGGCGCGGGCCCAGGCCTGGCCTGCCCGGCCGCTGCGCCTGGTGGTGCCGTTCGCTCCCGGCGGCAGTTCGGAGATCGTGGCCCGCGCCGTCGCCGGGGAAATGTCCAGGACGATCGGGCAGAACGTATTTGTGGACAACAAGCCCGGAGCCGCCGGCAACATCGCCATGCAGGAGGTTGCCGGCTCCACCGACGACCACACACTGATCCTGGGCCACATCGGCACGCTGGCGGTCAACCCCTACATCTTCGACAAGCTGCCCTACGACGCAGCCAGGGACTTCGTGCCGATCACCCTGGTGTCCAAGGTGCCGAGCCTGTACGTGGTGCATCCGGACCTGCCGGTGAAGAACCTCAGGGAGTTCGTGGCCTACGCCAAGTCCCGGCCCGGGCAGCTCAACTACGGCTCGGCCGGCAACGGCAGTGCCGGGCACCTGGCGTTCGAGTACTTGAAGATGGTGTCTGGCACCTTTGTATTACACGTGCCGTACCGCGGCACCGGTCCGATGCTGACCGACCTGATCGCCGGTCGGCTGCAGGCGGCCGCGGTGGGGGCGCCAGCGCTGATGCAGTTCATCAAGGCCGGCAAGCTGCGCTGCATCGCCACCGGCACCAGCACCCGGCTGGCGCAGCTGCCCGACGTGCCGACCGTGTCAGAGCAGGGCTACAGCGGTTTCGAGATGAAGCAGTGATACGGCCTGCTGGCGCCCGCACGATGGCCGAAGGCCAATGTGGCGCGGCTCGAATCCGAGGCGATCAAGGCCAGCCGCGGCAGCGTGGTGCGCGACAAGCTGGCGATCGATTCCGCGCTGGCGGTCGGCAATACGGGGGCTGAATTCGAGGCCTTCATCAAGGCCGAACAGGCACGCTGGAAACCGGTCATCGCGCGTGCGCAGATCAAGCCCGAAGGGGCCTGAGCGCCGCGCCGGGCCGCCCCCAAGCAAGCTCCGCAGTGCGCAGCACGAAGGCAGTCCAGTGACCGGCGCCGCGCCGCCCGCTTCCATGCGCCGCAAGATTCCCGCCACGCACACGCTGTTGTGTTTTGAAGCGGCCGCGCGCCATGAAAGCTACACCCGCGCGGCGCGGGAACTGGCGCTGACCCAGAGCGCGGTGTCGCGCCAGATCGGCGCGCTGGAGCAGTTCCTGGGCCAAGCGCTGTTTCGCCGCACCCGCCACGGCGTGACGCTGATCGAGCGCGGCGCCGAATATGCGCGCCAGATTGCGCCGCGCCTGCAGGCGCTTGAGCGTGACACGCTCGATGCGATGTCCGGACCGGGGACCGGGGGCCGGGCGGGCGGTCACGCTCGCCGCGGTGGCAGCACCCTACGCCTTGTCCGGAGCGCGTTACGAATTGTTTTCGATGCCGGTCGCGGCAGCCGCCATTGGCATGGGGCGGCACTCGTGCCGCGCCTGCTGGTCGAGGCGGAACTTGCCAGTGGCACACTGGTGCTGGCCTGTGAAGCGGTCGCGTACGGCGACCGCGCTTACTACCTGGTCACGCCAGAACGTGGCGACAGCAAGCCCGCGCTGGACGACTTCAGCGCCTGGTTGCGGGACGCTGCGCGTGTCGCCGCAGACTGATCCGGTCCGCGCCATGCCGCCGTCCGGGCATTTTTGTGGGAACCGGCAATCGACCGGATAATCGAAGCAATAGCGGACAATAGGGGCCGCATCCGAAGTTGGGCCGCAACGCCTACCCACGCATCCACCGGAGACACCTGATGGCAACGCCCGGCAACCAGAAATCCACCGGCTTCCCGACCCTTCAATGGGAGGCGGACGAACTGGACACGCGCCCGATGCCCTTGCATGAACTGCCGCGCCAGGTCGGCATCGACCATGCGATGGACATCATCGAGAAGCACCACCAGCGCATTGCGGTCGCGCTCAAGATGTTCTGGGGAACGCGCGACTGCGTCGAGTACATCCAGAAGCTGGTGATGAGCGGTGGCGACGGCCTCGGCAAGGCGCGCGTCGGTTTCAAGCCCGAGGTCGTATCCGCCTTGCTGAGCCTAGCCACCCTGCACCAGGTCGACCGGTAGCGACTCGCCACGCGGCTCAGCCGGTTGCCGCCTGCCTGGCGTGCGCAAACTGCACGTACCAGTCCAGGCATTCCGGATTGGCCATGGCCTCGCGGTTCACCACCTTCTCCAGCGCTTGCCCCAGCAGCAGTTTCTTGATCGGCAGTTCCTGCTTCTTGCCCGACAACGTACGCGGAATCGCGGCGACCTGAAATATGGCGTTCGGTACAAACCGCGGCGACAACGCGGTGCGGATGGCGTCGTTGATCCGCTCCCGCAACCGGTCGTCGAGCGCCACGCCATCGCGCAGCACGACGAACAGCGGCATGTAGCTCTCGCGCCCGAGGTATTCCAGGTCCACCACCAGCGAATCCAGCATCTCGGGCAGGGCCTCGATGGCGCGGTACAGCTCGCTGGTTCCCATGCGCAGGCCATGGCGGTTGATGGTGGCGTCCGAGCGCCCGTAAATCACGCAGCCCCCGTTGGTTCCGACCTTGAGCCAGTCGCCATGGCGCCAGACGTTCGGGTACATGTCGAAATAACTCGACAGGTAACGCTGGTTGCCCGTGTCTCCCCAGAAGTACAGCGGCATGGACGGAATCGGCTCGGTGCACACCAGTTCGCCTACCGCATCCAGCACCGGTTCGCCCCGCTCGTTCCAGGCCTCCACCGCGCACCCGAGCAGGCGGCATTGCATCTCGCCGGGAACCATCGGCAGCTCGCGGTTGCCGCCGATGAAAGCTCCGGCGAAATCGGTGCCGCCGGAAATATTGCACCACCAGATGTCGCCCCCGCGCTCGCCCACTTTGTGTGGCTCGCTGCCGCCCGAGGGGGCCGTCGCGCCTTGGGACGGCCCGGCGGCGCGCATGTCGCCCCCAGATCGCGCATGCAGTTTGCGGAATTGGGACGTGCCCCAGGCCTGCACGTCTTCGCTCAGCGGTGAGCCGGTGGTGCCAAGCGCACGCACGCCCGACAGTTCGCCACAGGCGGACAGGTCCAGACCGGCCTTCATGCAGCTCGCGAAAAAGGCCGCGCCGGCGCCGAAGAAGCTGACGCCGAGCTCTGCCGCAAAACGCCACAGGGTGCCCCAGTCCGCCGGCAGCTTGTTGCCGTCGGCATCGACCACCCGGCCAGCCGGGCTGCCGTCGAAGATACAGATGGTGGTGCCGTTGAGCAGCCCGGTGACCTGCACATTCCACATCACCCAGCCAGTCGAGCTGTACCAGTGGAAACGCTCGCCCAAGCTGTTGGGGTGGTAGCTGCAGCCCACGTCGTTGTGCAGGCCCGTGAGCGCCAGTGCCACCAGCATCGCACCGCCATGGCCGTGCACGATCGGTTTGGGCAGACCGGTGGTACCGCTGGAATAGACGATCCACAACGGATGGTCGAACGGCAGCCACAGCGGCTCGAACGCCGCGGTGGCGGCATCGTCGCGCGCCAGCACGTCGCGCAGCCGGGTGTACGCCGACAGCCCGCCCGCGCCGGCCAGGGTGCCCAGCGATTCCAGCACCAGCAGGTGGCGCACGCTGGGCAGGGCCGCGCACATTTGCGCCACCACCGGCGTCCGGTCGGTGTCGCGCCCGCCAAACGTGACACCGTCGCAGGCGATCAGCACACACGGCCCGATCTGCCGGAAGCGGTCGAGTACCGCATTGCTGCCCATGTCCGGCGCACATAAGCTCCAGATGGCGCCGATGCTGGCCGTGGCCAGAAAAGCGACGATGGTTTCGGGGCCATTGGGCAGATAAGCCGCCACCCTGTCGCCGGGCCGCACCCCCTGCGCGCGCAGGTGCAGCGCCAGCGATGCGACCTGGCGCCGCAGTTCGGGCCAGCCGAGTTGCCGTGGCGCCGAACGGCCCAGGCTGTTCTCGTCGTGGCTGATGACCGCGGCGAACCGGCCGGCGTGCGCCGCTGCGACGTGCCGGAAAACCTGCCGCACGTAATTGACCTGGGCGCCCGGGAACCAGCGCGCACCGGGCATGCGGCGGTCCGCCAGCACGGCGCTGTGCGGTGTCGGCGACAACACGCCGTAATAGTCCCAGACGCTTTGCCAGAACGCGCCCAGGTTCTCGATCGACCAGCGCCACAAGGCATCGTAGGAGTCGAAGGACAGGCCGCGCTGCTCCGACAACCAGTCCTGGTACAGCCGGATCTGCGGGGCAAACGGTGGACGATGCGCATGTGCCATCACTGCAGGTTAACGCAAGAGCGCGGTCGGCGCTGTTCGAGCGCGGCAGGATTTGCACGGGTTCAAAAAAAAATTTGCACAGATCTTCAATGGCGTGGTGCTGAACCCCTTGCGCCCCGCAAGAGTTGTGCGCTGCGCCGTCGATCGGCACGCCGCGCGGCGCCCGCACCGCCGTCAACTGATCTTGCTGGCGACCTGAAACCCGTTCGCCCGGCGCGGCTACCACGTGGCGGCGGCACCGCCGTCCGAAGCGCGATCAACCATGCGCGTAATATCGGCAACATGATTCGACCGGATCGGCCGCTGTCACCCACTCTCCAGTGGATACCGATCGCCCGGCAGCGCCGTGCGTCCGCGTCGGCTTTGGTGCATGCCGTGGTGCGGTGTTGCCGACGCCGGTACCGGTGAACGCGCTCTGACGTCCCGATCCATGTCGTTGCCCAAACCGGAACTGGAACACGTCGCCGACCTCACGGTGCAGGTCGCCGCCCCCATAGAAGCGGGCAACGTGACGGGACTCAACAGCCGCGGCAAACGCCGCATCATCCCGATCAC
>JANLQZ010000623.1:0-2037 GCA_031368125.1 Betaproteobacteria bacterium | reverse complement strand
GGCGCGCGCGCCTTGATGGCCGCCAGCGCGTCGACACCGCTCTGGTCCGGCATCGAAATGTCCATCACGATCACGTCGACTTCGCCCTTGCGCACGATGTCGAGCGCCTGGCGGCCGTTGGCCGCTTCGGCAACCACCGCAAAGTCGATCTGGTCCGCAAAAAACTGGCGCAACCCAGCACGCACCATGGCATGGTCATCAACAATTGCTATTCGAATCATGGAGAGGGGCCCGCCTTGTTGGCGCATGATCCCACATTTTTCGGCGGGGGTAGGTGATGGATATCCTGAAGGTCGTTACACGCAGCCCGCTGGCATTTCCGCTGGCCTGTATCGCCACACTGGCGATGGTGTTTATCAGTGAAGGCTCGTACTGGCAGGCGGTCAGTTCGATGGATGCGATTGCCAGGATGCAAACGGCGCGTGTCGGCCTGGTCGGCATGGCCCAGAGCATCCTGGACGCAGAGAGCGGGCAGCGCGGTTATCTGCTGACCGGCCGCAAGGAGTACCTGCAGCCTTACCAGACGGCACTCACGAGGATCGACGAATCGTTCCGGGTGCTCGACAGCTACTACGGGGAACAGCCGGCATCCAGGGAGGTGCTGGGCCGGTTGCGGCAGTTGACCGACACCAAGATGTCCGAGCTGGCGTTGACGATCCGCATGCATGAAGCGGGCCGGGTTGGCGCGGCGCGCGAACTGACCCTGACCGATATCGGCAAGGAGAAGATGGAGGCCATCCGTGTGCTGGGCGCGGAACTGCTGGCGCACGAGTCGCTGAAGGTAGCGGTCAGCCGCCAGGACATGAACCAGACATTGATGCTCAACCGTGTCGGCGTCGCGGCATTGAGCGCCGTCAGCCTGCTGGCGCTGTTCCTGTTCTTGCGGCAGTCCGCGGCGGTGGACCGCCACGAGCTGGAGATGAAGCGGCGCATGGAAGGCGAACGCGACCGCTTGGAGCGCGAGGTGGCGCAACGCACGGCCCAGCTCACCGAGCTGGCCCAGCACCTGCAAACCGCGCGTGAAGACGAGCGCACGCGCCTGGCGCGCGACCTGCACGATGAACTCGGCGCGCTGCTGACGTCGGCCAAGCTCGACGCCGCGCGCATCAAGTCGCGCCTGGGCGCCACCGCACCCGAGGCGCAGGAGCGGCTGGGCCATCTGGTCGACATGCTCAATGCCGGCATCGCGCTCAAGCGCCGCATCATCGAAGACCTGCGGCCTTCGGCACTGAGCAACCTCGGGCTGGTGGCGACGCTCGACATCCTGACGCGCGAATTTGCCGAGCGTTCGGGCGTCGCGGTGCATTGCAGCCTGGAACCGATCGAGTTGAACCCGGCCGCGGAGCTGGTGGTCTACCGGCTGGTGCAGGAAGCGATCACCAACCTCAGCAAATACGCGCAGGCCAACAACCTGTGGGTTGGCCTGGCGAACCATGGCGGGCAGGTCGAGATTTCGGTGCGCGACGACGGTGTCGGATTCGACCCGTCGCTGCCGCGCACTTCCTCGCACGGGCTGGTGGGAATGCGTTTTCGCATCGAGGCCGAAGGCGGAACACTGGCCGTGGCGTCGGCCCCCGGACGGGGCACGCAGATCCTGGCGCGTTTGCCCGGGTCCACATTGCGCGCGGCCCAGGAATCCGCCGACGCCTGAACCGCCCCGGTCCGGCGTGGCGCCGGCCTGTCGGCGCCGTCCTACGCCGGCTCGCAGATTCCCCCGACACTGCGTCGGCAGCCAAACCTATCGCGGCCAGCAACCTTGCCCGCGACACTGGAGCCGTGGCTACAAATCGGGTAGCGCACACTGTCCACCAGGCGCTGCGGCGCCGTTTTCACCAGGGGTACACCATGCTGCACTACGCCGTTGTCTTTTTCGTCATCGCATTGATCGCCGCCCTGTTCGGCTTCAGCGGGATCGCCGCCAGCGCCATGGGCATCGGCAAGATCCTGTTCGTCGTGTTCGCGGTGCTCGCCATCGCCGCCTTCCTGATGGGGCTGCTGCGCAAGAACTGAGGCGCCGCTCCGGTCCCACCGGAGTGG
>JANLQZ010000621.1:0-1617 GCA_031368125.1 Betaproteobacteria bacterium | reverse complement strand
CGATGTAATTCTTGGTTCCTTGGAATTTCATGGTGTGGTCGGTGCGCGGCAAAACCGGCGGTCGGTGGAAGAAACGTGGCCGATATAATGGGTCGGAGCTTCTCTCCTCCATCCCCCCTTGATTGTCTTCGCAAAATGAACCAATTGCTGTCGTCGATATTCGTCCTGTTTGTCACTTCGGTGACGGCGCTGTCGGCCGGCGCGCAGGAAATCAAGGGTGATGCAAAAGCGGGCGAAGGCAAGATCGCGATGTGTATAGGCTGCCACGGCATCAGGGGTTACCAGGCCAGTTTTCCCGAAGTCTACAAAGTGCCGATGATCGCCGGCCAGGGCGCCAAGTACATCGTCTCGGCGCTGGGTGCCTACCAGAAGGGCGAGCGCAAGCACCCGACCATGCGCGGCATCGCGACCTCGCTCACCGACCAGGACATGGCCGATCTGGCTGCCTATTACGAGGCCAGCGGGCACCAGGACGGCGCCGCGGCGCCCGGCAAGGCGGCCGAGGCCGGCGGCAAGGCGGCCGAACTGGTCAAGAAGGGCGCCTGCGTTTCCTGCCACGGCGAGAGTTTCAGCAAGCCGATCGACCCGACCTACCCGAAGATCGCCGGCCAGCACGCGGATTACCTGTTCGTGGCGCTCAAGTCGTACAAGACCGAAGCCAAGGGCACCTGGGGCCGTTCCAACGGCGTGATGGGCGGCATCGCCAAGCAGTTCACCAACAACGAACTCAAGGAACTGGCGAGTTACGTGCATTCCCTTCCGGGCGAACTCAAGACGGTACCGCAGGCCAAGTTCAAGTAAGCGGACCAGAAGTCGTCGCGACCCATTCGGGCTGGCGCGGCGCAGGCGTTCGTCAGCCGCGGGTCGCGTGCCGCTGCACGCAGGCAATGTAGGCGTCGCCATCGGGCGGTCGCCCGGAGCGCTGGCTTTCCCACACCATCTGTCCCAGGCACTCCATGACGGCGTGGTGCGCGTCGTGCAACGAGTTGCATCGGCGCGTCAGCAACTCCACCGCCTGTCGGATGCCGCGCGGCTGGTCGATCGAGCACTGTTCGCTGATCGACAGGTGCATCGACAGGTGCAGGAACGGATTGGTTTTCCCTTCGGTGGCATCGAACATTTTCAGCACTGCGGCGTCGACGTCGGCCAGGTCGGCATGGTATTCGGGATGT
Source organism: Betaproteobacteria bacterium (assembly GCA_031368125.1). GTDB lineage: Bacteria > Pseudomonadota > Gammaproteobacteria > Burkholderiales > Burkholderiaceae_C > CAISIP01. The sequence continues at coordinate 445 of JANLQZ010000621.1, read as the reverse complement.
TCGTCGATCCATCCGCTGGCCAGGGTCTCCATCGCTTCGAGCGGCTGGGCTGATCGGGCCTTGGCGAACACCGCACAAAAGAAGCGGCGCACATCGGCCTGCGAGGGTTGCATCATCATGGCGGCCATTTTGCGCCCGCCTCCGCGTGGCGGTGGCCGCGTCGGGCGGTGTGCCGGGCGATGTGCCTGGCGATGTGCCTGGCGCAGTCGCGCCGCGCGGTTGTTAAAGTACCGGGAGCCCACCCACCGGAGAGCGCCATGAACCCCCAAGCCTTTATCTGTGATGCCATCCGCACGCCTTTTGGTCGCTACGGCGGCGCCTTGAGCAGTGTGCGCACCGACGACCTGGGCGCGCTACCGCTCAAGGCCCTGATGGCGCGCAACCCGCGCGTCGACTGGCAGGCCGTCACCGACGTCATCTTCGGCTGCGCCAACCAGGCCGGCGA
>JANLQZ010000617.1:0-2298 GCA_031368125.1 Betaproteobacteria bacterium | reverse complement strand
CCTGCGGCGCGACGCGTTGACCCGTTACCCGCACGAGTTCTCGGGCGGCCAGCGGCAACGGCTGGCGATCGCACGCGCGCTCGCGGTCGAGCCGCGGCTGATCGTGGCCGACGAGCCGACCTCCGCGCTCGACGTGTCGATACAGGCGCAGATCCTCAACCTGTTGAAACAGCTGCAGCAGGAGCTCGGCGTGGCCTACCTGTTCATCACCCACAATTTCGGCGTCGTCGAGTACCTCGCGCACGACATCGCGGTGATGAAGGACGGCCGCCTGGTCGAAGCCGGACCGGCGGACGAACTGCTGGGCCATCCCCGGCACGACTACACACGCGCGCTGCTGGCGGCGGTTCCGCGGCTGCGCGCTAGTGCGTAGCTTTGTCCTGGCATGCCCAGTTGGATGTACTGGTGCGTAGGGGCGCTGCCCGCGGCGTCGAATCGGGCCGGTTCGCGGTGTGGTCTGCAGCGTTTTGCCATCAACACCATGCAGCAGCCGTGGCGTGTGCAAGATAGTAGTCACGGTCGATAGGTGTGGTTATGCGGATGGCATAGCGGTTGACCCAGCTTACGTGGAAACTGGAACGGCGTATCTGGATCCTGGCACCGGCAAACAGCATCTGTCCTGGGAAATTGATACCTGGGGGTACGAATTCGCGAGTGATCCGATCAAGTTCTTTCTGCTGAACGGCACGCCCGCCGACCGCGATTTCGAACTTGATTCGCACGGAAGCACAAAAAAGAAGCTCCGGTTCAAGAACCTGAATATCAGATCCGAGGAATACAAGTACTCGATCCAGGTGCAGCCCGCGCTGGCTGGTATCTGCCGTAGCCTGGATCCGTGGATTCGCAACGTCAATTGACCGGTGCCGCGCAGGCCGCGTGCCGGCGCGTCGGGGTCGAGCAGAGTCAACCATCTCCCGCATGTGCCCACGCGACTGGCCGATCTCCGAAGCAGCGTCGTCGCCGACCGCAGTGGCGGTAGGTCTGGCCTGCGACAACGCAAGCCGTGCGGCCGCATTGGTCACGGCTGCGGCGTCTCGGTGTCGTTAGCGAAAGCGCCCGCGACCTCAGGGCGCCATGCTCCAGTTGATCGAGTACAGGTACCAGAGGATCAGCGTGGGGATGATGACTGGTATCGCGAGGCCCAAGAAGGTGAGGGCGGTCAACAAGAACGTCCCCATGTCGTCGATCCAGATCTTGAACAGTTCGACGAGGTCTACGTCCCAAAAACGCTGCTGCTTCATGGTCCGGCCTTCACGTTGCCTGGCGCCGGTTGGCGCTCGGCATGGACAAGTTATAACCGCTTGGTCAGACGATGTCTATGGTGTGGATCGAAAGCCGGCCGCAGCGGCGATCGGAAAAATAACGCTCCAGTGTTTCCTTGACTGTTCTGAACGCAATTTCGTCCCACGGGATATCGGCCTCGCCAAACAGGCGCGCCTCCATGGTTTCATGGCCCGGGTCGAACTGGTCGCCCAGCAACTTGGCGGTGTAGAAGAGGTGCACCTGGCCCACACGGGCCACGTTGAGGATCGAAAACAGCCCTTCCATTTCGAACTGGGCGCCGGCTTCTTCAACGGTTTCGCGCGCGGCGCCCTGGGCGGTCGTTTCATGCAGCTCCATGAAACCTGCCGGCAAGGTCCACTTGCCGCGCCGCGGCTCGATATTGCGTTTGCAAAGCAGCACCTTGTCGCCCAGATGGGGCACCGTGCCGACCACGTTGAGTGGGTTTTCGTAGTGGATGGTCTGGCATTGCGGGCAGACTGCGCGTTCCTTGGTGTCGCCGTCGTCGGGCACCCGGTAGACGACTCCGGTACCGCAGTTCTTGCAGTGTTTGATCGGGCTGTGCAGCATGCGCTCAGTGTAGTTTGAAAGCAAGGAAGGCTCCTCGCGGAGCCTTCGTCGTGCCGGTGGCAGGCGGGGTCAGACCTTCTTGGCCGGCGCACCTTTGGCGGCCGGGGCCCTGGCGTGTTTTTCGATCAGGGCGCGCGCCGTATCGCGCAACTTGCGGCCGTCGAAACCGCGCTTGGTCATGTCCTCGATCCATTCGACCTCCACCAGCGCGGCCTTGCGCTTGAATTCCTGCGCGTCGGTGGCAGGAATGGTGTAGATCGTGTTGTTGCGGTCGACCGCGGACTTGCGCCCGATCGGGTCGTTGCCTTCCTGTGTCTTGCCCAGCCAGGCCGAGGTCTCCATGCCGGAATTGTTGTCGATGACCTTGCGCAGGTCGGACGCCAGCGACTCGTACTTCTTCTTGTTCATCGACATCACGAAGGTGGTGGTGTACAGCGCTTCGCCGCC
>JANLQZ010000609.1:0-2618 GCA_031368125.1 Betaproteobacteria bacterium | reverse complement strand
AGACCGCAATCTGGGTCTGCGCCGCGACGGCATACGGAGCGGCCGCCGGAATGTGGATATTGCTCAGGAAGGTATGCGGGTTCTTCGGTATCGCGCCGCCCGTGTCGGCAAAGGCCAGATCGTTGCGGAAGTAGGTGGCCCGATCGGCCAGATCGCCAGCGCGCAGGATCGCCGTCGTGGTCGGGTTGGGCACGGTCGTATCGCCTTTGGCGAACTGGACGATGACCGGCTTGCGCGCGTTGCCGCGCAGCGGGTCGGTGCGGATGAAGCGCGCATACGCGACCGGGTTGCCCGATTGCTGCACCCACTCGAAGCGTTCCAGCACCTCCTGGATCGCAACCGACCCGGGCACCGAGTTGACCACCGCGGGCAAATTGCGAAGCGGCATGTTCTCGTTGAAGTTCAAGTTGAACGGCACCGGCACACCGGGCGTCGGTGGCAGGTTGAGCAACTGCGGCTGCCTGGTCGCCAGCGAAATCGCCGCCAGGAAGCGGAAGAACCCGAGGCGCGCCACTTCCGTGATCGAACCGCCGGGTACATTCGGCACACCGGCTTTCAGTGCGCCTTCCACGCCCAGAAACATGGTGCCGTAGATGCCGCCAAAGGATTGGCCGGTGTAATAGATGCGGTCGCGATCGAGGTCCACGCTACCGTCACCCTCGACGTCGATGCCAACCTGGATCTGTCGCACCAACTGCATCAGGTCGACCACGGTCTGACGCAGGCCATCGCGGCTGGAGATGGCGGTCTGGGGTGCCCTGGCATTGACGCCCTCGGTCGAGCCGATTTTGCCGTTGCCGTCCTGGTCGAAGCCGCGTCCGCCAGAGGGCACGACTACCGGTGCGCCAGCGGAGGGAAGCACGTTGAGCGTGCCGAGTGCGCCGCCGCCATGTCCCACCACGTTGATCGCGATCGTGGCGATGCCCTTCGAGGCGAACACCGACGCCACCGTCCATGGCGCACCGAACATGCTGTCACCGAAACCATGGCCGAAAATGGCCACCGGCCAGCCACCCGCCGGACGTGGGCCGTTGGGCAGAAACAACTCGAACACCAGCTCGTTGGTGGACTGCACCACCGGTTGGCCGGTCAGGGTGCCAGTTGCCGGTATGAATTGACTCGAATTCATGTAGTTGGGCGAGCGGAAGCTGCCAAACGCCACGCGACCGACTGCGCCCGGCACTACGTTCAACGCGGGCGTGGGAACAAAGGATGTCGTGAAGGTCGGTGCGGTTTCGGTCTGAAGCACCCACTGGATTCCCGCCAGGCCCGCCACCGGGAACACCGCCCGCGACGTGCCGCTGTTGCCGATCATGAAGTCGGCCGGAGCAGGTCGCGAGAGTCTGATCTGTCGATGGATCTTTGCCAGATCGGCGCTGACGCTTTGCGTCGTGAACAGGCTCACGGCGACGATGCGGTGGCGCGTTGACCGGGCCGCGTTCTCGCCGTCCATCAATGCCCGACGGTAACCCATGAGCTCGTGGTCGCGCAATTCATCGCGATTCGGCTGCTCGCGGAAGCGGCCGTACTGGCCGGCCTCGATCGGATCGCCCGCGGTATCGCGCACTCCGTTCGTGACCACCAGCACATAACGTGTGTGTTCGTTCAGTTGCTCGTCCGACTCGAATACCAGCGTCTTGCCCGCCACATCCCACGAAACCTGGTTGATGCCGACCCGCTGTCCGAAGCCCTGGCCGGAAGTGGTGTCGCCCAGGTTGACCAGGTACACCGTCTCGCTGCTGACGCTCGACAGGTTGATGTCACCGGTGAAGGGTACCGATATGCGCGGCTGGGTGTTGAAGCCGTCCAGGGTATTGACGACATCGATGTCAGCGCAGTCGGACGGCCGCACTGCGCAGTCCGGCTTGGGCAGCTTGACGCGTTTGAAAGTGTTCTGCGTCCAGTCGACCTGGGTGAATCGGTCACTCGGAAACGGGCTGGACGACGGGCTCGAATAATCAAGGCGCACGCTGACCCCGGCCGCCACGGCAAGCAGGGGCGCCGCGACCAGCGCGACGACGGTGGCGAGGCGACCCAGGGGTCGAAGCCAGACTTGGGATGCGCGAACAGGCGACGCCCGGCCGGTAGGAAAATGCATGCGATGTCTCCTGAAACTCTTGATTTGTCGGACCACGCTGGCAACTGTCCACACCCGCACATGGGACACACCGCGCCCAAGTTTTATATCACCCGGTTGTGGCGGCCGGCAATTAGGGATAGTCCCGATGCGGCCGACGCGCCAGGACAAATCGGATCGGCCAGCAGGCAACGCGGACGCAGCCCCGGAATGACCGTGGCCGGGCCATCGCCTTCTGTCAGCCGATCAATCGCGCGCGCGATTTGCATCAATCGCCGAGGCGCCAGCGGTTAGCATGCGCCATCTGGGGAACAGCATGCTCAAGCTCTATATCGGCAACAAGAACTACTCCTCCTGGTCGATGCGGCCCTGGGTGCTGCTCAAGCAGGCTGGCATTGCGTTTGACGAGGTGATGGTGCGTTTCGACGCTTTCACAGCCGATTCGCAGTTCAAGCAGCGGCTCGGGCCGATCAGCCCGGCGGGCCGGGTTCCGGTGCTGGTGGACAACGCACTGGTGGTATGGGACACGCTGGCGATCTGC
>JANLQZ010000602.1:0-9317 GCA_031368125.1 Betaproteobacteria bacterium | reverse complement strand
CGCAGCGAGAGCGTGCACGACGCCTTTGGCACGGCCCATTCGAGCACCTCGATTTCGGCCGCGCTGGGCATGGCGCTGGCGGCGAAGATCAAGGGCGAAGAGCGGCGCGCGGTGGCCATCATCGGTGACGGCGCGCTCACTGCGGGCATGGCCTTCGAGGCGCTGAACAACGCCGGCGTGGCCGACTGCAACCTGCTGGTGATCCTGAACGACAACGACATGAGCATCAGCCCGCCAGTTGGTGCGCTCAACCGTTACCTGGCGCAGCTCATGACCGGGCAGTTCTATGCCGCCGCCAAGAACGTCGGCAAGACTGTTCTCAAGGGCGCGCCGCCGCTGTTCGAACTGGCCAAGCGGATCGAGGAACACGCCAAGGGCATGGTGGTTCCCGCGACGCTGTTCGAGAAATTCGGCTTCAACTACACCGGTCCGATCGACGGGCACGACCTTGAGTCGCTGATCCCCACGCTGGAGAACATCAGGCATCTGAGCGGGCCGCAATTCCTGCACGTGGTGACCCGCAAGGGACAAGGTTACAAACTGGCCGAGGCCGATCCGGTGGCCTACCACGGGCCGGGCAAGTTTGACCCGGCAGTGGGCCTGCAGCAGCCGTCGGCCGCGCCCAAGACCACATTCACACAGGTCTTTGGCCAGTGGTTGTGCGACATGGCGGCCCAGGACGCCCGGCTGGTCGGCATCACGCCTGCCATGCGCGAGGGCTCGGGCATGGTGGAGTTCGAACGGCGGTTTCCGGCGCGTTATTTCGACGTCGGTATTGCCGAGCAACATGCCGTCACTTTCGCGGCCGGGCTGGCATGCGAAGGTTTGAAGCCGGTGGTGGCCATCTACTCCACCTTCCTGCAGCGCGCCTACGACCAGTTGATCCACGACGTGGCGATCCAGAACCTGCCGGTGGTGTTCGCGCTCGACCGCGCGGGGCTGGTGGGGGCCGATGGCGCGACCCATGCCGGTGCGTACGACATCGCCTTCCTGCGTTGTATCCCCAACCTCAGCATTGCGTGCCCGTCGGATGAAAACGAATGCCGCCAACTGCTGTGCAGCGCGTTCGCGCAGGACCACCCGGTGGCGGTGCGGTATCCGCGCGGCGTCGGCGTGGGGGCGGCGGTGCATGGCGGCCTGCAGGCACTGCCGTTCGGCAAGGCCGAAGTGCGCCGGCACGGTCGCGGTGTCGCGCTGCTCGCCTTCGGTACGCTGCTGCACCCGGCGCTCGAGGTGGCCGGGCAGATCAACGCCACCGTGGTCGACATGCGCTGGGCCAAGCCGCTGGATACCGAACTGCTGCTGCGGATGGCCCAGCAGCACGATGCGCTGGTCACGCTGGAGGAGGGCGCCACCATGGGTGGCGCGGGCAGCGCCGTGGGTGAAGCACTGCAGGCCGCGGGCGTGGTCAAGCCGATCTTGCATCTGGGCCTGCCGGACCAGTTCATCGAGCATGGCGACCCGGTCAAGCTGCTGGCCCTGCATGGCCTGGATGCCGCGGGCATCGGCAAGGCCATCCGGGCGCGTTTCCCGGACCTGCTCGACGCCGCGCGGCCGGCCCTCAAGATCGTCGCCTGAATGCGAAGGAGGGGTTCTGAACCGCATGGCGGTCAGCCCCCTGTTCGGTCCACCTGGACTGAACAGGGGAAAACCCCCTCCATTGGCGCCAGCCGGCGTTCCTACAATCGCCCTTGACTTCAACCAGTCGTCGCCCGCTCGAAAGGCAGGTGAGTAGCGCAACCCAACTTACCGGAGTGAATCACATGGATCGTCGTTCCCTAATCACGAATGCAGGCATTGCCGGCGTGCTGGCTGCGGGCATCGCGCCTGCGGTGCATGCGCAGGCCGCCATGCGCTGGCGGATCGCATCGAGCTTCCCGAAGTCGCTCGACACCCTGTTCGGTGTGTGCGACGTGTTCGCCAAGAAAGTGAGTGACATGACGGGCGGCAAATTCGTCATCAGCACCCATGCGGCCGGCGAATTGATGCCGGCATTCGGCGTCCTGGACGGCGTTTCCAACGGCACTGTCGAGATGGCCAACACGGCCCCCTACTACTTCTTCGGCAAGGACCCGACCTACGCACTCGACTGCGCCATTCCCTTCGGGCTCAACAGCCGCCAGATGTCGGCGTGGATGTACGAGGGCAACGGACTGAAGCTGACGCGCGAGTTCTACGCCAACGTGGGCATCGTGAATTTCCCGATGGGTAACACCGGGGCCCAGATGGGTGGTTGGTACCGCAAGGAAATCAAGTCCCTCAAGGACCTGCAGGGCCTCAAGTTCCGTGTCGGTGGTTTTGGCGGCAAGGTCATCGCCCCGCTGGGTGTGGTGCCGCAGAACATACCTGGCGGCGAGATCTACCAAGCGCTCGAAAAGGGGACCATCGACGCAGCCGAGTGGGTTGGCCCGTACGACGACCTGAAGCTCGGATTCAACAAGGTCGCGCAGTTCTACTACTACCCGGGCTGGTGGGAAGTGGGCCCACAACTGTCCCTGTACGTCAACCAGAAGGCGTATGACGGATTGTCCGCCGAGTACAAGGCGATCATCGAGTCGGCCGCCGCGTTCGCCCATATCGACATGCAGGCCAAGTACGACTACAAGAACCCGGCCGCGCTCAAGACCCTTGCAAGCCAGGGAACCAAGTTGCGCCAGTTTCCGAAAGACGTGATGCTTGCCGCATTCAAGTCGTCCGAACAGGTGTACAGCGAACTCAGCGCGTCCAACCCGGCGTGGAAGAAAATCTACACCGACTATGCCAATTACCGGCGTGATGCGAATCTCTGGTTCCGTTTTGCCGAAGCCTCGATCGATACGTTCTTGCAGTCGCAGAAACTGTGATCGCCGAAGAGCAGCCGTAGCGTTGCCTGTTGCCCGGCGTCGCACCCAGGTGCGGCGAGGGCGCTGAGCCGGGCATCGAGCACATCGATTTCCGGCCGGAAAAACCCGCCGAGGCGGGTTTTTTTGTGCGCCAACAGATTCACCACCGGGCTGGCGCAAGGCACGTAGAGCCTATCCTTGCATGCCCAACAATGCACCGATGGGGGTCACCTCTTCGCGTCGTGACGGCCCAGCTGGTTATCTCGCCCGACATGAATGAGCATGTCCCGCCGGCGCAATTTCTGTCATCCCAGCCCCGTTCCCGTCATCCCAGCCCCGTTCCTGTCGTCCCGGCCCCGTTCCTGTCGTCCCGGCCCCGTTCTTGTCATCCCGGACTCGCTCCGGGATCCATGGATTGCGGGTGCTGAAACCCCGGACCAGATCCGGGGCCGCAATGACATGGCAATGGACGTTGCGCACGAGTTTCTTCGGCTGTCATCCCGGACTCGCTCCGGGATCCATGGGTCGCGGGTGCTGAAACCCCGGACCAGATCCGGGGCCGCAATGACAATGCAATGGTGTTTGCTCGCCCCCGACCTGGTCCGCGGCCGCAATGACTATGCCTTGGGCGCACTGCCGCCAGGCACCACCTGCCGCGACGCGATCGGTCTGCCCGAAAGCCGGCGTCCACCCTCGACCGCGAAGCTCAGGGCTTCTTGGTTTCGTCCTTCTTGATCGAATCCATCAAGGCCTTCATCGCGTTGTCGTCGGATGCCGCCTCCGGCGCCGAACCCTCGGCCGGCGCTGATGCGCCGGGAGCGGCAGCACCGGCCGCCGATGCGTCGGCCGCTGGTACGGCCGCGGCTTCCTGGGCCGCCTGTTTGGACTGTTCATCCGCCTGTATCTGCATCAGCGCCTTGTCGCCATCGATCGTGGTCTCCTTGTCCAGGCCGCTCGACACCAGTGCCGGGAACGCGATGATCAGGCCGACCATGATGATCTGGATGATCACGAACGGCACGGCGCCCCAGTAGATCTGCTCGATCGTGACCTTCTTGATCGGTTGCTTCGTCACCTTGTCGGTGTAATCCTCATGCGGGGCCACGCTGCGAAGGTAGAACAACGCGAAGCCGAACGGCGGGTGCATGAACGAGGTCTGCATGTTGACGGCCAGCAACACGCCGAACCACACCAGGTCGATGCCGAGCTTCTCCGCCACCGGCCCGATCAGCGGGATGATGATGAACGCGAGTTCGAAGAAGTCGAGGAAGAATGCCAGCACGAACACCAGGATGTTCACCACGATCAGGAAGCCGAGTTGCCCGCCCGGCAGGCCGGACAGAAGATGCTCGACCCACTTGGGCCCATCGACGCCCTGGAACGCCAGGCTGAACACCGTGGCGCCGATCAGGATGAACAACACGAAGCACGACAACTTCATTGTCGAGTCCATTGCCTGGCGGATCAGTTTCAGGTCGATGCGCCGGCGCGCCAGCGCCATGATCAGCGCGCCGACCGCGCCCATCGCGCCGCCCTCGGTGGGCGTTGCAATGCCAAGGAATATGGTACCCAGCACCAGGAAGATCAGAGCCAGCGGCGGGATCAGCACGAAGGTCACGCGTTCGGCCATGCGCGACAGCAGCCCCATCTTGGTCCAACGGTTGATGACCGAGGCGAAGAACGCCACGCCCACGCCCACACACATCGACGTCACGATGAGTTCGTCGAGTGGGGTCGCGGCCGGACGCCATTTGGCAAATCCGATCGCCGCCAGCACCGACAAAACGACCAGCAGGCCGAGCGAGCGCAGGCCGGCAGTACCGTCGTCTTCACGAATCGTGCGCGCTTCGGCCGGCAGGGCCGGAACCCATTGCGGTCGCATGAAACTGATGATCAGGATGTAAACGACGTACAACGCTGTCAGCACGAAACCCGGAATGAAGGCACCCTTGTACAGGTCACCCACACTTTTGCCCAGCTGGTCGGCCAGAATGATCAGCACCAGCGACGGCGGGATGATCTGTGCCAGCGTGCCCGACGCGGCGATCACGCCGCCGGCGACGCGCCGGTCGTAGCCGTACCGCAGCATGATCGGCAGCGAGATCAGGCCCATCGAGATCACCGACGCCGCCACCACGCCGGTGGTGGCGGCCAGCATCGCGCCGACCAGAATCACCGCATAAGCCAGGCCACCACGGATCGGGCCGAACAACTGCCCGATGGTGTCGAGCAGGTCCTCGGCCATGCCCGAGCGCTCCAGGATCAGCCCCATGAAGGTGAAGAACGGGATTGCAAGCAGGGTGTCGTTTTGCATGATGCCGAACATGCGCAACGGCAGGCTTTGCAGGAAGGCCGGCTGGATCATGCCGAGCTCAACACCGACCAGCCCGAAAAACAGTCCGCAGGCAGCCAGCGAAAACGCCACCGCATAACCGAACATCAGGAACAGTACCAGCGAGCCGAACATGATCGGCGCCATGTTGGCGATCAGGAACGCGGTCATTTCTGCGCTCCCAGCAGGGCCGCTTCGCGCGCGGCCACCTCTTTGTGCAGCAGGAACTCGGCCAGTTCCTCCTCGGGTGTCCTGGCCCCCTGTTTCCTGGTCGGGTCGGGTATGCGCCCCTGCAGGAACGCGATGCGCTTGATCAGCTCCGAAATGCCCTGCAGGCCAAGCAGGAAGAGCCCGGTCGGCAACAACGCGAACACCGGCCAGCGGATCAGGCCACCGGCGTTCGAGGACATCTCGCCGGTGATATAGGTGTTGATGACCAGCGGCATCGCCAGCTTGATGATCATGTAGATGAACGGGAAAACGAACACGCAGATGCCGACGATGTCGATCCAGATCTGTGTGCGTTTGGAGAACCGGCCCGAGATCACGTCGATCTTGACGTGCTCCTGGCGCAACATGGTGTAGCCCGATGCCAGCAAAAACACCGCTGCAAACAGATACCATTGAATCTCGAGGAACGCGTTGGAACTCAGGTCGAAGGCCTTGCGCGAAACCGCATTGGCAGCGCTGATCAGCACCGCGGCCAGCACCAGCCAGGCGACCCAGCGACCGATCCATTCGCTGAGTTGGTCTATCCTCTTGGACAGGGATAACAAAAAGTCCATGGCGTTTCCGTTCTTGTGTTTGGCGTGGCGTGGCGCAACAGCATCGGACGCGCTTGCGGCGCGGCGGGTCGCACGATTCTAATTGTGTCGCCGGCCTGCAGACCCTGGAAAATTCTCTGGGCCGGTTTGAAATTCACTAGGGTAAACACTGACGCATGCACCACTCTCCGGTCACCCACATCGACTCCCCCGACATGCGCCGCGCCGGGCGCGAACTGCTGTCGGTGGCGTTGATGGATACGCGCAACCACACGCTGCATCTGGCCGGGCAACTGGCGGCCGGGCTGCAAGCCAGGGGCCAGGTGGTTGCGCCGCAGCCCGAGCTCGATCCGCCGTTGTGGGAACTGGGCCACATCGGGTGGTTCCAGGAACGGTGGATCACACGCAACGTGCAGCGCCAACTGGGTTCGCGCTGTGGTCCACGTCCGACGCGCCTGGCCTCCATCGAACCCAACGCCGACCAGTGGTGGGACGATGCGCACGTGCCGCCGGTCGACCGCTGGGCATTGCCGCTGCCGGACCTGGGTGCCGCCCGGGCCTACCTGCTCGGTACGCTCGAAACCACGCTCGAGCTGCTCGAGAAAACCTCCGATGAGGACGAGGCGCTGTACTTCTACCGGCTGGCGCTGTTTCACGAAGACATGCACGGCGAGTCCTTGATCACGATGGCCCAGACGCTCGGCCTGCCGCTGCAGTTGCAGATGGCGGGGGCGACCGGTGTGCGCGCACCGCTGCTGGTCAACGCGACGCGCTGGAGCATGGGCCGCCGGGCCCCGGGCGGTTTCAGTTTCGACAACGAGCAACCGGCGCACGATGTGCAGGTGCCCGAATTCGAGATCGACGCGCAACCCGTGACCTGGGCCCAGTTTGTCGAGTTCGTCGATGACGGTGGTTACGACCGTGTCGACTTGTGGCATCCGGCCGGTTGGCTCTGGCTGCAGCGGCAGGCCGCCGGCGAAGGGCAACACATGGGTGGCCGCGCTCCACGCTACGTGGACCAGATCGGTGTCGCCAGTGGCGCCGTGATGCAGATGCGTTTTGGCACGGCAAGGCGCATGCTCGGCGGCCAGCCCGCCATGCATGTGAGCTGGTGGGAGGCCGACGCCTGGTGCCGCTGGGCCGGCCGGCGTCTGCCCGCCGAGGTGGAGTGGGAGCTGGCAGCGCACACTGCGGCGCGGCGTGGTTTTCGCTGGGGCGAAGTGTGGGAATGGACCGGCAGCACGGCGCGCCCGTACCCAGGTTTTGTGGCCGGGCCGTGGCAGGCCTATTCAGAGCCCTGCTTCGGCAGCCACAAGGTTCTGCGCGGCGCGTCGTTCGCCACACGCGAGCGTCTGAAGCACCCCAATTTCAGGCATTTCGAACTACCGCACTGCGACCATATCTTTGTGGGGTTTCGCTCTTGCTCGGCCTGAATTCCCACCACGGCAGCAGCTGGCGCAGCGACAGGATTTCCCCGCAGCGCAGCGGCTCGTAACCGTGCATCGCAGCGAGTTGCGCCTGCCATGCGGTACTGCGCAGCGTGGCGAGCAGGGCCCGCGTGGCGGGCTGCTCCAGTGCCGACTTGAGGCACACCAGGTGATAACTCTCCTGCACCAGCGCGATGAAATCCAGTCCCTGGCCGCGCGCCGCCACTTCGATGCCCAGGCCCGCGTCGGCGTTGCCGGCCGCGATCGCGTGGGCGACCGCGGCGTGTGAGGGTTCATTGCGCTCGTAGCCCTGGATGTCATGCGCGTCCAGGCCCGCCTGCGCCAGCAGTTCGTCCAGCACCACGCGGGTACCGGTACCGAGTGCGCGGTTCACAAAACGTGCGCCGGTGCCCGCCACGTCGGCCAGGCACGACAGGCCCATCGGGTTGGAACGCGCCACCATCAATCCCTGCGTGCGTTGCGCGAAGCCGATGATCTTGTGCCGGCCCGGCTTGAGCAGCGGCCGGTAGGTGCGCTCGGCCAGCGACCCGCGGGCCGGCTGTTGCAGCGTGTGGAAACCGGCCAGCTCGCAGCGACCTTCGTTGAGTGCACGGATCGCGTCGACGCTGCCGCAAAAGCGGATGTCCAGGTGCAGCGCCCCGTGGGTATCGCGTTGCGCATGGTGGTCGGGGCCCGCCGCCAGTGCGTGTTCGCGCAATGCCGCGAGCGCGTCGTCATGGCTCGCGTACAGCGTGAGTACGTGCGCATGTTCGTCGAACGCCACCGCGAAAGCGCGCTCCAGTTCCCCGCGCAGCGCCTCGATCTGCGGCGCCAGGCGCACCTGTGCCTGGCGCTCGGCCCACATGAGCTTGTTGCCGAATTCGGTCAGGCGGGCCGACTGGCCTTTTTCCCACACCACCAGGCCGTTGCCCAGCGCGTCTTCCCAGCGCTTGAGTTCGCCCCATACGTGGCGGTACGACAGACCCAGGGCCCGCGCCGCGCCCGAGATCGACCCGTGCGCGGAGACCCCCTGCAGCAGGTCGATCAGCGGGTTGCGAACCAGCGCCGGGCTGCTGTCGCGCCCCAGCGTGTAGTGGAACTGGAGCCTATGCACGGTGGTTCATATCGCGGGTGATTGTGTGGGCGCCTACGATACCGCATCGCGGCCATCAAGCCGAAATCATTGTGATCGCGGCCCCGGGACAGTTCCGGGGTTTCAGCACCCGCGATCCATGCGTCCCGGACCGTGCCCGGGCTGACATGCCGGGAACCCGTCCGGCCGGACGACCAACCCGAACACTGCCCATGTCATCGTTCACGCAAAGCGCCGCCACGGCGCTGCAACTCATCACCTCCGGCGACGCCGCGTTGTGGGCCATTGTCGCCAGGTCGCTGGCCGTCAGTGGCGCTGCCTGCCTGCTCGCCTGTGGGGTCGGGCTGGTGGCGGGCGCCTGGCTCGCGGTGGCGCGCTTTGCCGGGCGTGGCGCGTTGCTGGCGCTGCTCAACACCCTGCTCGCCGTGCCGTCGGTGGTGGTGGGACTGGTGGTGTACCTGTTGTTGTCACGCTCGGGCCCGCTGGGGTATCTGGGGTGGCTGTTCAGCTTCCAGGCCATGGTGCTGGCGCAGGGCCTGCTGGTGCTGCCGGTGGTGACCGCACTGACGCGCCAGGTGGTGGAGGACGCCGAACGCGCGCATGGCGAGCAACTGCAGTCGCTCGGCGCGCGCGTTGTGCTGCGCAGCCTGCTGCTGGCCTGGGACGAACGTTATGCCTTGTTGACGGTGCTGATCGCCGCGTTCGGCCGTGCGATCTCGGAAGTCGGCGCGGTGATGGTGGTGGGCGGCAACATCGACGGCTTCACGCGCGTCATGACAACCGCGATCGCACTGGAAACCAGCAAGGGCGATTTGCCGCTGGCGCTTGCGCTGGGGCTGGTGTTGCTGGCGGTGGTGCTGCTGCTCAACGCCGCGATCG
>JANLQZ010000588.1:0-3016 GCA_031368125.1 Betaproteobacteria bacterium | reverse complement strand
TCACCGCTCGACCGCGCCACAGCCATTGCGCCAGTGCCTTGCGGCTGAGCAGTCGGCCTGTTTCGCGCGTGAGCGCACTGACCATCTCAAGTGGCAGGCGCTGGCGCGCCCGGCAGTACCCGCCAGTGCGAACGCTGCACTCGGAGAGCCCATCGGCCGCGCGTTGCGCTGCCCAGCCGTTGACCGGCTTCTGGCACGAGCCGTCGGCCTCCAGCATCTGGCGCATGAACATGGCCAGCGCAACCGTGGGTAAATACAAGCGCTCGCGGTGCTCGGGCAGCACCGACTCGGTCGTCTTGAGCAACTCTGGACTCGTCAGCACGTTGAAGAACTCCACTGCCTGGGCTGTCTTCCCCCGGCGTCCAATACTGCTTCGACGTTGATGCAAAACGTTTCGGGCATTACGATTCATGGTGGCTGGCCTTCGGAAGGATGGATTGGGAGCTTCGTACACAACCATCCTATCGGCCCTTGGGTCAGCCACCTCCTTTCGCCTTCAAATTCATATGCTTACGCCCGTGACTTCAACGCCATGGGGCTAAAGTAAGTGCCGTTCGGGTTAGGCCCGCCTCGCGACTGGCCGGCCGGCGGCCGGTCCGGGCGTCGTCGGCACTGCCTGCGGTGGCGGCCGCGGCCCCTGGGGCGACTTCAACGCGCCGGCAGATTGGCTTCGACCGCGGAACCGAAGCGCTCGGCCTCCGACGTCCCCCGGATATCGCGCACGACCGCGTAGGCGCGTTTGACTGCGTCCACAAACTCGTCGAGGTTGCGCGCCGCCTCGATGCGCAGGCACAGTGGCTCCGAATTTGGACCCAGCACCTCCATCAGGCGGTGCGCAGCGTAACTCTTTGCCTCCTCCAGCGTGCGCGGAGGCCTGGGTGCGGCAACTGGCGCCAAGGATGGCGCAGGGCCGGCGGTTGCCGCTGGCGGCACGGCTTCGATGAACCCGTCGGCCGCGAGCTGCGCGAGCAAGGGCGCGACGTCTCCGAATCCCTGCCCCAGAGCAAGCAGTTCCGAGGTGCTGCGTTTGCCATCCACCAGGATCAGCATGGAACGCGATTTGCCAACCAGGCCGTGCAGACGTGCCGCGATGGCCTCTGCGCCTTTGGCGGTCTTGCGATAAATGGTGTCTTGGTTCAAATCCTGTGGTCGACGGTCAGCAAGGACCGTGCGAATCCGATCTTCTGACCGCGTTCATCCAAAAGGGCGTTTGCTTTTTTGCCTTGGCATGAACAGTGTGGTCAATGTGAGCTTCCCTGGCCGATCTGCGACGGTACCCCAAAGCCACCCACTACGGGTCGGATGGCAGGACTGTGCCGGCGATTTGCGTGCTTTTGCCACGAAACATGGCCACTACTTCGCCGCGCTGGTTCGTCACCGTCATGTCGTAGATGCCGTGCCGTCCCTGCAAGTTCCGCTCCACTCCCTCGCAACTAAGCACGTCCCCCGCTTGCGCGCTGCGCAGGAACTCGATGTTGCAACCCGCTGCGACCGCCGCCTTGTTGTGGCTGTTGCAGGCAAATGCAAAGGTCGAGTCCGCCAAGCCAAAGATGAACCCGCCGTGGCAGATGGCGTGGCCGTTCAACTGCTCCTCGCGCACGGTCATGCGCATGGCGGCGCGACCCGGTTCGCATGAAAGCAGTTCCATTTTCATGAGTTCGCGTGACGCCCGGTCGGCCGCGAACATCGTCACCCCGACCCGCTGCGCCAGGGCCAGCTCGTCAACCGCCGGCGGGGCTGCGCCATGCGCGTGCAAACCGCGATCGACCACCGCTTATTGCCCCGTGAACACCGGGGCGCGCTTTTGCCTGAATGCCGTCACACCCTCGATGTAGTCGTGTGTTTTTCCCTGGGCCGATTGCGTATCGCGCTCGACCTGCAACTGCTGCTCCAGCGTGCGGCTGCCGGCCTCGCGCAGGATCGCGCGGGTGGCAACCAGCGCCTTGGTGGGCATGGCCGCCAGACGCTGGGCCAATGCCGTGGCGGCACCCAGGCAGTCGTCTGCGACGTCCCAGATCATGCCCCACTCCCGGGCCTGGGCGGCCGGCAATTTGTCCCCGGTCATGGCCAGCGCCATGGCGCGTGCCAACCCCAGCCGTTCCACCAGGAACCAGCTTCCACCCGCATCGGGTACCAGGCCGATCTTGCTGAAAGCCTGTATGAAACTCGCGCCTGGCGCCGCGATCGCGATATCGCAGGTCATTGCCAGCGAAGCCCCGGCGCCGGCCGCGACACCGTTGACCGCGGCCACCGTCGGCATCCTCAACCCCTGCAGCCGCCGCACGGTCGGGTTGAATGTCTGGTCGATGATGGGCCCCGGGTCTGCCCGCTGAACCAGGTCCGGGCCGGGCTCGAGGTCGAACTCGGACAGGTCTGCCCCGGCGCAAAAACCGCGTCCTGCACCGGTGATCACGAGTGCGCGAATGTGCGGATTGCCTTCGGCCTGGTCGAGCGCGGCCCACAGGTCACGGTGCATCTGGCGCGTGAAGCTGTTCAGTGATTGCGGCCGGTTCAAGGTGGCTACGGCCACGGCGCCCAGTTCCTGGTACAGCACGGTGGAGTCGGTCATGCGCTTGCCTGGTTGTTGAGGCTCCAATTTACCATTCCCTGACCGCCGGGCGCGTTAACGATTTCCCTTACGATGGGCGGCAAACCCGCAATTTCCGGAGAACCGAATGGACCATGAATCGATCATTGTGCGAACCGAAGCCGGGCGTGTCGGCGTCATCACGCTCAATCGCCCCAAACAACTCAACGCGCTGAACGACCAGTTGATGGACGAACTGGGCGCCGCCCTGAAGGTATTCGACGCCGACCCGGCCATCGGTTGCTGCATTCTTACCGGTAGCGAGAAGGCTTTTGCCGCTGGCGCCGATATCGGAGCGATGGCCAGTTACAGCTTCGCCGACGTCTACAAGGGCGACTACATCACGCGCAACTGGGAGCAGACGCGCCAGATCCGCAAACCCGTGATCGCGGCAGTGAGCGGTTTTGCGCTCGGTGGCGGCTGCGAGCT
>JANLQZ010000545.1:0-7387 GCA_031368125.1 Betaproteobacteria bacterium | reverse complement strand
ATGCGTGGTCTGTTCTCTGGCTTGTACTTGGCTGTGATACGCCGTGAGGCCTCCAGCCCATCCATCTCCGGCATCTGCACGTCCATCAACACCACGTCGTAGGGTTGGCGCTCGATGCTCTCGATGGCCTCGATGCCGTTGGATGCCAGGTCGACCCGGTAACCCATCTGCAGCAAGAGCCGCATGGCGAGTTTCTGATTCACCACGTTGTCTTCTGCCAGCAGAATGCGCAGGGGGTGGCGTTGGGCCATCTCGCCGTCGATGCGCGGTTTGACGGGCGCTGCGGCGGTCCGGGGCGCGGCGTCCTTCGTCAACAGGCCCACCAGCGTGTCGAGCAGCTGGCTCTGGTGCAGCGGCTTGGCCAGCGTGGCGGCAAAGGGGCCGTCACCCGTCTCTTTGCGGCCGATCGAGGTGAACAGCACCAGCGGCAGTTGGTGGCCGGCCTCGCGGATCGCCTTGGCCAGCATGGCGCCGTCCATGCCCGGCATATGCATGTCCAGGATGGCCAGGTCATAGGGCTGGGCCTTGAGCATCTCAAGCGCCTGCTGCGGGAATTCAGTGTCTTGCACCACCATGCCCCACTTGGCACACTGCAGCGCCAGGATGCGCCGATTGGTTGCGTTGTCGTCCACCACCAGGATGCGTTTGCCTTTCAAGGCTGGTTGTTCGCCGATGAAGTCGCGCCGACTGCCCAAGGGCAGTTCAGTCGGCTTGTTGCCAATGGTGAAGTGGAAGCTGCTGCCCTGCCCGGCGCCTGCGCTCTCGGCCCACATCGTGCCGCCCATCAACTCAGCCAGCAGCTTGCTGATAGCCAGGCCCAGGCCGGTTCCGCCGTATTTGCGTGTGGTGGTGCTGTCGGCCTGGCTGAACTTCTGGAACAGGCGGCTCAACCCGGTTTCGCTCAGGCCGATGCCGGTGTCGCGCACCGTGAAGTGCAGATGGCTGCCTTCTTCGGTCTGCTCGTCGCCCTCGGCACGCACCGTCAGCACCACTTCGCCCTTTTCGGTGAACTTGACCGAGTTGGACAAGAGGTTGAGCAATACCTGGCGCAGCCGGGTCACGTCGCCCAGAATGGCCTGAGGCACCTCGCCTTCAAACTGGTAGGCAATATCCAGATGCTTCTCCGCCGCCCGCGCGCCGATCAGGTCCGTCGCCGACTCCACGCATTCGCGCAGATCGAACGGGTGCGCCTCGATGTCCATGCGACCGGCCTCGATCTTGGAGAAGTCCAGGATGTCGTTGATGATGGTGAGCAGCGAATCGCCCGAGTCGCGGATGGTGGAGGCGAAGTCGCGCTGGTCGTCGGTAAGTGGGGTGTCGAGCAAGAGGCCACTCATGCCGATCACCGCGTTCATCGGCGTACGGATTTCGTGGCTCATCGTGGCCAGGAAGGCGCTCTTCGCTTCGTTGGCGGCTTCGGCTGCGGCACGGGCTTGTCTGGCATCGTTGAACAAGCGAACGTTCTCGATCGCGATCACGGCCTGGTCGGCGAAGGTCTGCAGCAGGGAAATCTCTTCATCGGCGACGGGCCCCGGGTCCTGCCGAAACACATGGATCGTGCCGATCACGGTACCGTCACGTACGAGTGGCACGCCCACCAGGCTGCGGTAGCCGCGCACGCGCGCGGACTCGCGCACCGGCTGAGACACGCGCGGATCGATTTCGGTGTCTTGGACAACCTGCGCAACACCGCTGCCAATGATTTCTTCCATCATCGAGCCCGCAATAGGCATCGGAAACCGGCTCATCAACGATTCATCGGTTGTTGCCTCACGCAGGGTGTAGGCCATCAGGTGAACATGATCGCCAACCACGCGCGTGACGAGTGCGGAGCGCCCGCCGACCAGCCGCAGCGCACTGTTGGCGATGGCATCGAACACCGGCTGCACGTCGGTGGGCGAACCGCTGATGACCTTGAGGATCTCTGAGGTGGCGGTTTGCCGCTCCAGCGCCTCCCGGGTCTCGTTGAACAGCCGCGCGTTCTGGATCGCGATAACCGCCTGGTCGGCGAATGTCTCCAGCAGGGCTATCTGCTGCTGTCCAAAAGGGCGCTGTTCGCTGCGATAAACCAAGATCGCGCCGATTAGATCGCCCTCCTTGAGCAGGGGGACGCCAAGCCAGGTACGAACGCCGCCCCGAAGCGTCTGCAGCCGCATCGGGTCGCTTTCAGCAGTGGCGGCGTCCTGAAGCAAATCGTGGATATGTACGGTCCGCTTTTCGCGCATCAGCCGGCCCAGGCCTGTCTTGCTCGCCGGTCCAGGACGCCTTGCCTGCTTGAACATCTCGGCAAATTCCGGATTCGAAATCCGCGTTGCCAACGAATGAAAGGCACCATCCTCGTAGCGGAACAGGACCCCGGTTCGCGCGTCGCACAGCTTGGTCGCGCGCTCGAGGATGACCTCGAACACCGGCTGTGTATCGGTCGGCGAGCCCGATATCACGCGCAGGATGTCGGCCGTGGCCGTCTGCCGCTCCAGCGCCTCCTGGGTCTCGTTGAACAGCCGCGCGTTCTCGATCGCGATAACCGCCTGGTCGGCGAACAAGGCCAGCAGGTCCATCTGCTGCCGGGTCAACGCGCCGGGCTGCGGCGACGACACCGAGATGACACCGATCGCCTTGCCGCCATGCAGCAGCGGCGCCGAGGCGATCGAGCGAAACGCCAATGTTGCGGCGTTCGCGCGGCCATAAGGTGTGGCGCCTTCGGCCTGCGTGTCAGCGTCCTGCAGCGCGCGGCGCTCGATCACCGCGCGCCCGACCAGGCTGTCGGTATTCAGCGGCATCAGGTCGTCGCCGTGGAACTCGCCGGTCTCCAGGGCATAACTTCGCGCGCGCCGGCGCAGGCCATCGGGTTCGACCGTGCGCAAGGCCGCCTTGCGGCCGAACAGCCGGGCGACGCTGTGCACGATGGCATCGAACACCGGCTGCGTATCGGTCGGTGAACCACTGATGACCTTGAGGATATCGGCCGTCGCCGTCTGCCGTTCGAGTGCCTCGCGCGTCTCGTTCATCAGGCGCGCATTCTTCATCGCGATCTGTGCCTGCGCGGCAAATGCCTGCAGCAGCCCGATCTGCTTGTCGGTGAACGGCCGCGGTTCGTGGCGCACCAGCGCGAAT
Organism: Betaproteobacteria bacterium; assembly: GCA_031368125.1. Classification (GTDB taxonomy): domain Bacteria; phylum Pseudomonadota; class Gammaproteobacteria; order Burkholderiales; family Burkholderiaceae_C; genus CAISIP01. The sequence goes on along the minus strand of JANLQZ010000545.1, from coordinate 4,273 downwards.
ACACCAACGACGGCCCCACCCTCGCGCAACGGCACGCTGAGGTTGGTGCGAATGCCGCCCAGATCCACGCCGGCAGCCACGAACGGCATGCCCTTCTGGTACGCGCTGGTCGCCTTGAGATCGGTGATATGCAGAAACGGGCGATCCTGCGTGTCGCGGCCCAACAGCGTCTCCACCGGTACCGAGGTATCGGCCAGATAGTCCAGGTAGGCCTGCGGCGTGTTGCCCCCGTGCGCACCGTGGGCACGGGCGACGCCGTTGTCCACGAGCCAGAGGCCACCACTGTCGGCGTGACACAGCCGGGTGGCGCTTTTCACGATCGCGTCGAACACCGGATCGAGGTCGCCGAGAGAGGCATTGATGACCTGCAGCACCTCGGCGGTGGCGGTCTGCTGCGTCAGCGCGTCGCTCAGTGCCTTTGTGCGGTCCTCGACCTTGTGCTCCAGCGCCTGCGCCCATTGCGTGTTGTCCAGCGCCACGGCGGCCTGTGCCGCCAGCATGGCCAGCAGGTCACGGTCGGTGTCATGGAAGCGGCCAAATGCGCCTTCGATGTCCGCGTACAGGAAACCGAGCACGCGGTCCTGAGCCACCAGCGGTGCGACCAGGCAGGAGCGTTGTCCCACCGCATCCGCTCCCTCTGGCCCATGGCGCAGACGCACGGCCCGGGCGCGGCGTGCGTCCTCCAGCCAAGGCGTGACCGCGCGCAACAGCGCATCGGCGTCTTCGCCGCTGGGTACCAGCGAACCCACGACGTGCGGCACCCCTTGCGTGTCGAGCACCAGCAACACCCGCTCGGCGCCGCTGATCTCGGTGACTTCGTCGATCAGGAAGTCGTGCAGTTCGGCGGTACTGCGCAGCGCGTTCATGCGCATGCCGGTGTCGACCAGACGCTGGAACGGCTCGCGCAGGTTGCTCTCGATGGCCAGGTGCGCCAGTCGCTGGTCTTCGGGCACACCGCGACGCGCCGACTCGCGCAGCCAGGCGGAGATGATTTCGCGGTTGACCTCATGCTTGTTGACGTAGCTGCGCCGCAGGCCTTCGTCGCGCACGTTGTGCACCGACTCCATCATCAAGGCGTGTGCGCGCTGCAGCGCCGCCCAGGCCGGTTCGGTGCGGCCGTTCGCGGCCAGCGCGCGGCAGTGCCACCACCAGATGTCCTGGCTCTGGCCGAAACCGGTGCGGGCGAAACCGTGCTGGCGGTGCAGTTCGGTGCCGCGCCGGGTGGCGCGCAGGGCCGCTGCGGCATCGCCCCGCAGCAGCAGCACTTTCGCCAACGGAATCAGCACGTAGAGCTCGAACCCGGGGTTGTCGGCGCGCACCTGGCGCAAAAAGCCGCGCAGGCGTTTCTCGGCCGCCGCTGCGTCGCCCTCGGCCAGCGCCAGCGCGCTGGCCCAGATCTCGCGGTCGTTATGTGTGACTGGCTCATTCAGGGACGTGACCAAAGCGTCGTACGCGGGCCACGACGCGCGGGCGCCCGCCACATCGCCCAAAGCGATCTTCCACATGAGGATCGCGCCGAACTCCAGCGCCTGGTTCAGCCGGGCACCCATGTGTTCGGCCGGCCCCATGCACTCTTCACCGAGCCGGCTGGCAGTGCGCCACAGCCCGAGTTCGGCAAACGTCAGCGAGAGGTTGCCAATTACAAGCATCCGGCCATAGACATAACCGCAGCGCTCGAACGCCTGGGCCGCCTGCTGCAGCACGACCAGACGCTCGGCAATGTCCTTGCAGCTGAAACTCAGCACATTCAGCGCGTTGGCCAGGCCAAGGCCATCACCTGACTCGCGGGCATATGCCAACGCCCGTTGCGCCGCATCGCGCGACGCCTGGTTGAGCGACAGCCGCGTTTGCGCGAACGCCTCGACCCAATGGGCGCGCCCCTGCTGAACCTTGTCGCCCACCGCCTCGAACATCGCCGCCGCCCGCTGCGCCGTCGCCAAGGCGGCTTCGTGTCGCGCCGCGCGCAACTGGGCCTCGGCCAGGCAGAGCAGGCTGTCGGCAACCTGCAGCTGGTCGCGGGTCTTCAGTGCCAGCTCGGCGGCCCGGGTTGCGGCCTCCAGGGCGGGTTTGACCTGCCCCAGTCGCATCAGCACCAGGGCCTGGCGGGTCGACGCCTGCACCTTCAAGCTGCTTGCCTTGTGCGTGGCTGCCAGCGCCGTCATCTGCTCGGCATCCACCGCCGCATCGGCAAACCGCCCCTCGGCGATGAGCGACTCGGCACGCAGATTCAGCAGGCCCATGCGCTGCGCCGGGGTGATCGGGCGAACTGCCAGGCCCTCGGTACACAGATCGATGGCATCGGCGTGCCGGCCGGTCCAGGCCAGGTCGCGCGCGATGGCGATGGTGTCCGATGGCACACCACGGCGGGCAGGTGTGGGGTCGCTGCCTGCTCGATCGGTCGCCATGGTGGTCATTGCGGCCGCGGATCGGGTCCGGGGTCGCAGCACCAGCAATCCGCGGCTGCCGTAACCGGTCCGGCAGGACGCTTGTGAAGCAAAGTTCTGGTCACGGTCTGCCGCTGGGTCGGTGGTGGGAAGAAAAGGCAGTGTAGCCTTGATCCGGCGGTTGGCGGCAGTGGAAAGGCGGTTGCCAACGCCGCTTTGGCGGGCGCACAATTGCCGGCTTGTACGGGTCCAACAACTTAGGAGATGCCATGGGAAAAATGATCAGCTACCAGCGGCCGGACGGCCAGGACGTCAACGGTTACCTCGCCGAGCCTTCCGACGCCACACCAGCCCCCGGCATCGTGGTGATACAGGAATGGTGGGGCCTGAACGACCAGATCAAGGGCGTGGCCGACACACTGGCTGCGGCAGGATACCGCGCGCTGGTGCCCGACCTGTACCGCGGCAAGGTGGCGCTGGCAGCCAACGAAGCCGAACACCTGATGAACGAACTCAACTTCGGCGACGCCGCCGGACAGGACGTGCGCGGTGCGGTGGGCTACCTCAAGGCTTCCGGCAGCACCAAGGTCGGCGTGACCGGCTTTTGCATGGGCGGCGCGCTGACGCTGCTGTCGAGCGTCTTCGTGCCCGAACTCGACGCCGGCGTGGCGTGGTACGGCTACCCGCCGTTGGACTACATCGATGCAACGAAGGTCAAGATCCCGCTGATGGGGCACTGGGCCACCGACGACGCGGCGTTCCCGATCGCCAAGGTCGCTGAACTGGAGCAGAAACTCACCGATGCGAAGGTGCACTTCGAGTTCCACCGCTACAACGCCAAACACGCCTTCGCCAACGAGACCGCCGACTCCAAGGGTATGGCGATCCTGAAATACGACCCGGTTGCGGCCGAACTGGCGTGGAAGCGGACGATGGCGTTTTTCGCCAGCCATCTCAATTAACGCGCCGCTCAACGTCCGGCACGCGACTAACGCAACACATCCGCCGCGCTCGGGTCTTCGAGGCCCGCTGCGATGCGCAGGAACGTCGTCGCGCGGCGCAGTTGGTCCGGATTGCGGAGCACCAATTCGCCGTCCAGTGCGCGCTGGATGAAACCGGGGCTCGACTGGCGTGCCGTCTGCAAAGCGGTTGCAGCCTTCGCGAACTCCGCGAGTCCCACAAGGTTCATGGCCAGTTGGGCATGCAGCAGCGCGTCGCCGGGCATCTCCTGGATGCCGCGCAGTGCAAATTCGGCGCCGTTGCGGTACTGGCGCAGGCAGAAACTGCCAACCGCGAGCTGAGAATAGGTGATGAACTGCCGCGGATCACGCGGGCTGATACGCAGCGCCTGCAGCAACGGCTCGATCGCCTGGGCCGCGTTGCCCGCGATGATCTCGACCGACCCCAGGGCGATCAGCGCGCTCATGTTGTGCGGGTTGATGTCGCGCGCCCGCCGCAGGTTGGCCAGGGCCTCGTCCATGCGGTCTTCTCCGCTCGCATAACTGAGCAGCAAACCCTTGCAGGTGTAGCCCAGGCTGCCATCACGGTCGGCGTCGATCGATCGGCTCGCGGCGTCCATTCCCTCGCGCCACGCGGTATCGCGGTCGCTCGCGGTGCCAAGCAACAGGTGTTGCCATTGCGCGAAAGCCAGCGCGTTCAAGGCCAGCGTGCTGCGCGGGTCCAGCACCAACGCGGCGCGTGCCTCGGCGATCGCCGCGTTGCACAGGGCGGTGTCGGACTTGCCGTACGCGTCCCACACCTTGGCGTAGGCACGTACGGCGATCTCGTAGGCGCTCAGGTTCTCCGGTCGGTGGCGCCGCGCTTTGTCACGTTCGGACGCCTCGATGTGCGGCGCAATCGCCACCACGATGCTCTGGGTCAGCTCCTCC
>JANLQZ010000496.1:0-1634 GCA_031368125.1 Betaproteobacteria bacterium | reverse complement strand
ACGGCCAGTTTGTGCACTGCGTACCGCTCTGGACGCGGAACGTTGACGACTATGGGCCCGGCTCTGGACAGCAATACCGCTGGCAGGGTGGCCTCCATCGAGAACTCCATGAACTTCAATGGTTGTAGCGTGATGTTCAATGCCGGGACCGCAAGAGGAGCATCCCCGCTGCGGTGCAAGGCGGTCAGAAAGTCGAGATCCAGATCCGGTTCATCCGCCTTCTTGTAGGTCGTTTGATCGTTGTTCGGGACAAACCCCATCTGAAGAGAGTCGATCGCCTTGCGCGATTCCATGGCAATATTCGACGGCACGGCGATCGATATGTTCTTGCCCGTATGGGCGAAGTCGAGGTCGACCGTGGTCACGCCGCTGGTCCACAACACGCCAAAAAGGTTCTGGTATGACAAGAAAGCATGCGTGCCGACAAGAATGCCGCCCGCGCGAAAGAAGCCGTGGTCCGCCAGCCGTTCGATGATTCGTGCGTGTTTTGGAATCACGCTGGCACAGCCGAGTTCGATCGCCGCTCGCGTCAGGTTGTTCAACTGGACCTGCGATGCTTGTGCAGTCGCGTCCTGATGGCTGGCCATCAGCGCCAAGGTCGCCGGTGATTCGGCGCCGATGTAGGCCTGCAGCAGCTTGCCATCGGGTGACTTCACCTGGTAGTACCAATACACCGTGCCGCGAATGGTTTTCTTGACGAAGCCGCCGGGTAGGTCCGCGACTGTGCGGTTGATCTCCGCCATTCTTGCGGATTGCGCCAGGCCGGCGAATGCCGTCTGCGCCGCCGCGCTCAACTCTTGGTGCATTGGCATTTATACTACCTGGAACAAAAAGGTAGTATAACTTCAGCGATCACGCCCGCCAGTTGTCTCCTTCTCGCCGCGCCCGGCCCAGAGCTTCCAGGGTTTCCAGAATGCGCGGCAGGCCCTTCTTCCACGGCCCACGGCCTTTGAAGCGGGCTTCGATGTCGGCCTGACTGAGAGCGCCCACAGCACTCGCCGCCCTCCCGCCAGCCAGCACCTGCGCGACGGCGCGCACTTGGTCTGGCAGTGTCGCGGGCCAGGTGGTGGTCTGTGTGTCGGCGGCGCTTGAGGTTCGGGTCGGTTCAAGCCCCAGGTTGGTCTGAAGATCATTGGAAATCGGGACGGCCAGTTCCTGATCCTGTGGCGACAGTTTCACCGCCGGGTTCTGGAACGCCGGGCGCAGCCAGCAGATGCGGCCCTGCTTTTCTTCCGCCGCGCGCCGCGTATTCAGTGCCAGCTGGCGCTCGAGCAGCACAGCCGTGTCGGGCTTGCCCTGCAGGTCGTCCCAGCCGTAGGCATCCAGCACCGCGGCGTCCAGATCGTCGTGCAGGTCCTTCAGCACGGCGACCAGGCCTTGCTCGTGGATTGCCTTTTCCTTTGTCGTCAGCGCTCCGCCTTCGCGCAGGGCTTCGAGGACGTTGTAGAGGCCTGCGAGTGTGAGCCCCTTGTCCGCCTTCGCCTGTCTTTGTTTCGCCAGTCCCTCGCGTGTTTGTCCTTCGATGGCCGGGGGCTCGCTCGCATATTGCTTGCTGGCTTGGTGCTCGAGCGCATGTTGGGTGCTGGCTTGGTGCTCGCTCGCTGGGGCAGCCGGGGCTGGTGCCCTCATGAAAC
>JANLQZ010000441.1:0-2374 GCA_031368125.1 Betaproteobacteria bacterium | reverse complement strand
GGCTGCCATCAAGGCCTGGCCGGGTTGCAGGTCCTTGGCGCTGCCCAGGGTCACCGGTTCGATGCCGCGCAGCGGCAGCACCGGCCGGATCAGTCCGAACCCGGTCGCCAGGTCATACGCCACGGCCCGGGCCGGCAGGCTCTTGTTGTCCTGCGTGACGATCAGGATCGATTGCGCTTCGAGCATCAGGTAACCGATGGTCAATATGAGGCCGTCCGGCCCGATGACGACCCCGGAGCCGGTGCGCTCCTTGCCCAGTGTTTCCGCCGACCGCGCATCGTCGGCGACCGCCACGCGGACGCCGACAACCGCCGCGTTGGCCCGGGTGAATGCGGCCATCGCCGTTTCGGTGGAATCGGGTGCGACGGTCGCAGCCCGGGCCGGCCCAAGGGCCAGCAAACCCAGCAGCGCGCAGACCCATGACGAGACAATCCAACGGACGGTTGCGCGCATGACCAACTCCTTGAGCGGGGGGACAGCCCCAAACAAAGGATGCGCCTAAAAACCGCTCGATGCAAGTGGGAGGATGCCATTTCCAGAACGGGAAATGGTGGTGCCGGAGGCCGGAATCGAACCGGCACGGGTGTTACCCCGCGGGATTTTGAGTCCACCCGCGATTTGAGCACTGGCGCGGCCTGCAGCCCGAAAATAGGCGCATGGAATCTGCTGTTTTCGGATGCGTTTTCACTCAGGGCCGAATCCGATGCGCCTACGATTTAGCGCGCCGCTTTCAATTTCGTTGCACGCGTTCTGTACCGATCAGCCATCCACCATCGGTAAGTCGGCAGCGCGAACGGCACGTAGCACTTCCAGAAATACATCATCGAACGGTGGCAATTGGCTCATCTGGTGTGCGAGACGAGCGGCCCAGAGCCGCCGCAGACGCTCTTCCTTGGCCGCAATGGCTTGCTCCATGCCCGCAATGACGCGCTGCCGCAGTGCGAGCTTGGCACCAAGTTCGGTGCGCATCTCCGCGACGCGCAATTCAGTGGAACCGAACAGATAGCGGCCGGCCAGGATTGCGTCGCGCCGTTCAGCGCCACTCAACCTGCCACGCTTGAAATTCACTCGGCCGCAGCCGATAGCGGGCAATGTTGCCTTCATGCAGGCTCATCAGTTGCGTCTCTGTCACCTCGATGAAACTGGGTTGATCTTTAAGCGGAACCTGGCTTTCGGCAACGCTGCGCACATAGCTGATGGCACTGGCCTTGCCCATCCGGGCGCGAACAACGTGAGTGACGGCATCGGCAATCAGAGTTCGATACTGAATTCTGAAAGGGTCAGGCTCACCAAGCGACTGGCGCACTGCCGAGTAGCGCGCGCAGGAGCGTTTGTACGCCCACACAAAAACATCGCGCAACAGGTCGATCTTGTTGAGTTCATAAATGCCGATCATCGCGCTGATGTAGGTTGTCTGGGGCACATCCACGAATGAAAGCGGGCACAGGTTACGCTGGATGAGCGGTATGTTGGCCGCCAGGCGGGACACCCGCTTGTTGACGTCTTCAAACGGCTGCAGGTACGGCAGGTGCACCATTGCAAAAATCGCCTGCTCAAAAGGGTCTTCAATGGCGGTGGCGGTGTCAAGAATTTGCTGGAAGTTTTCTTCAATGCGCTGCGGCCCTTCCAACGGGAGAAACACCGTTTGGCCAATGCCAACGGCGATGCGGCGCAGGCGCCCGCTGGCGGTAGGGTCTGCCAGCAGATTGTCGGACAGCAGCGCGTGAAGATTCAGCAATGTGTAGCGGTTGAAGCCTATCTCGTCTGCCGAGGCGATTAAAAATTCAATCGCCTCTTTATGGTTTAGGATCATTTGCCCTTCTTTGGCGTCGCGCCCCGTCGCCGCCTCGCCAGCGGCCAAGAGCCGTTCAGTCTCCAGCAATGAATAGGTGTTGCCTTCCAGACGGCTGGAGTTCCATGACAGGTCGATCAGCAGTCGGCTCGCAATCTGGCGGGCATAGGTGCCCGCAGGCTCGTTGGAATTGACGGCCTGGCCATTGGCCAGCAGCTCTGCGCGGGTTGATACGGCCAGGTAGAACGTGACGTTGGGGCGGTAGTTGTCTAGGAATGCTGGGTCGTAGCCGACTGGCTTGCGTTGTTGCAGGGGTTGGCTGACATGGGCTTCGATGGATTTGGCTTCGGGTGACAGCGGGATGCCGACGTCCAGTGACGCTGTAGCCGAAGCCCCGGTCGAACTGTGGGTCGACATAGCAACCCCATCGCCACGCAAATACCGCGTTGCGCGGCCCACCCCTTGTGTGTGCACGCGCTGCTGGCGGATGAGTTTTGCCAACCTGCGTTGAAGGGTGCGTCTTGGGAGACGCGCAGCCAGAGCAGTCTCGATTTGCTCGATTTTTGCGCCGCCGGGAAAATG
>JANLQZ010000387.1:0-2488 GCA_031368125.1 Betaproteobacteria bacterium | reverse complement strand
CGGTCAGGCCGCGAGCGACCGGGTACTCACCCTTCAGGATGTGGACATCGGTGCCGCAGATGGTGGTCGTGGTCACCTTGATCAGTGCGTCGAGGGGACCGACATCTGGGATTCGCTTGTCCTCAAGCACGACGCGTCCGGGTTCGACGAATATTGCCGCCTTCATCATTGCCATGGTATTACTCCAGGACGCCTTCGAGTCGACAAACGCTAGCCTGCACCCGCTCAGAGCATGAGAGGCAATTCAATGCGGCTGCGCTTTGCGCCTAGATTGGACCTGTTTTGGGGTCTCACGCGGGTGCATTGGATTGCCTCTCACGCTCTCAGACCTGGTCGCGCCAGCGGCTCAACAGGAAACCGGGCAACAGCGGGCGCACGGCACGCCAGGTGCGCCATGCCAACAGCCCGCGCTGGGACCAGCGCAACACGGTGCCGGGCTTGAGCACGACGACCGTGATCACGACCGCAGTGATTGCCAACGGGTGGCGCAGCACGAAGGCCTTGGTGTCCTGCACCATGCGGGCCACCCGGTCGCCCACATCCAGGGCCCGGTCCAGCGGCACCAGATGCTGCGACAAGGCATTGCGCTGGACGCCGATGCGCTCGAGCAGGCGCCCGCGCTGCTGGTGCAGTTCAATCAGTCTTTGTTGCATGGCCAGACGCCGTCTTGAGCCGGCGCATGTCTTCGCGCAGTTCCGCCAGGGTGGCGGAAAACGCGCTTTCCTGGGCGTTCAGGATGCGCGCCAGCGCGCGATAACACCATGCGGCAGCCGCCAGGAACGCGGCAGCAAATACCGCCACCACCACCAGGCGCTGCTCCCACAGCAGCAACGCCACCAATGCCACCGACAGCACGACGCCCAGAGCGGCGCAGAACAGCAGGGCCTGCGCCAACAGCAGCATGCGCACGGCATTGACTTTCTGGATCTCGACCTCGTTGCCCAGCAACTCCAGCCGGGTCTGGCCCATGGCCAGCAACGTGATCGCGATGTTCCTCATGGCCGCGAAGAGACCTTCGCGGCCACCTGGACTAGTCATGAAGCAAACCGGCCGTTGGCGCGCAGCCCCGCGGCATGGCTAGCGCCGGCCGATGATCAGGCCGACCAGCAATCCGACAGCGGCAGCAACACCGACGGCCGTCCATGGCGACTCATGTACGTAGGCGTCGGTGGCACGCGCAGCGGCCCGGGTCTTGGTCAACAGGGCTTCCTCGGCGTCGGCAAGCCGGACCCGCGCACCCTTGAGTCGCTCCTGTATGCGCGCGCGCAGGCTGGCCACCTTTTCGCCGGCCTGGTCGGCGGTTGCGTGCAGCATGTCCTCGGCATCCGAGATGGCGGACTTCATGTCGGTGACGAGTTGTTGCTGGGCGCTGACAAAAGATGCACTTGGATCAGACATGGCGGGTCCCTTTCGGTTGGTTTGAATGGGCCGAGGTTAGCAGATGACCGGGCCCAATCCAAGCGCTATCGAGCGAAAATCTGATCAAAGTCATCGGTCGCCCGGGTGCATCATTGCCTGCCGACAAAACTGAGCGCGCCCAGCAGCGCGAATGCGACGCCGACCCAGGCCAGGTTGCCGAATCCGAACGCTGCGCCGGCAAAACCACCGACGGCGGCGCCCAGGGCCGTGCCCAGATACATCATCGACGTATTCAGGCTGAACAGGATCGGCGCCTGGCCCGGCGACACCGCGACCAGCCGCGCCTGTGTGGGCGACATCATGCCGAAGCCGGCGACGCCCCAGGCCACGAACACCGCCAGCATCAACCCATAGCGCCCGCGCGTCAGTGGTACCAGCAGCATCATGCTGGCCAGCACGCCGAGTTGCAGGCGCAGCGTGGGAATGGTGCCGAACCGGTCGGTCGCCCAACCACCCGAAAGGGTGCCGGCCACACCCGCCACGCCAAATACCATCAGCGTGACGGAAAGGGTTTCGGCACTCATGGGGTTGAGCGCCTGCAGCACCGGGCCGGTGTATGAAAAAACGGTGAATATGGCGCTGAAGTACAGCAGCGTCAGCGCCAGCGTGCGCAGCGCTTCCGGGCGGCGCACGGCCAGCCCCAGGCCGTTGAAACTGGCCCCGGGTGCACCGATGCTGCGCGGCACCCCGAGCGACACCAGCAACAGCATCAGTGCCGCCAGCGCTGCCACGCCGAACATCGGCAACCTCCAGCCAAAGCGCAGGCCCAGCCAGGTGCCCAGCGGCAGGCCGATCACATAACTCAGGCTCATGCCCAGAAAGGTCAGCGACAGCGCCTGGCCCTGGCGCGCCGGCGCCACCACCGACACCGCAATACTGGCGGCGATCGGCGTGAACACCGCGCCGGCACCCATCAGCACCCGACCGAGCAGCAACACTTCGAGGCTGCCGGCCAGCGCACACGTCGTCAGGCCGGCCGCAAAGAGCGCCAGCGCGGCCTGCAACGCGGCACGGCGCGTCCAGCGGCCCGTGGCCACCAGCAGCAGCGGCGCCAACAGCGCCGTGGCCA
>JANLQZ010000368.1:0-4965 GCA_031368125.1 Betaproteobacteria bacterium | reverse complement strand
CTCGACGGCTCGGTGCACTTCAACGACCTGGCCCACATCCTGTTCGACCAGGCGCTGCTGGCCGAAGGCGGCATGCCGGATGACCCGGCGGCCTATGTGAAACGGGTCAACGCGCTGCTGGTGTGAAGGCCTGGCCGGCGCTGCGGGCGCCGGCGCACCGGTCGACCTGACCCTTCGCTTGCTGTTTGCACGCGGCCGCGCCACCGTGCGGCCGATGCTGTCGCCCGGCTGGCCACAAGTGGCCGCCCTCAAGTGAACAATCACATGGACGTCGCCCGGTTCTGGAGCGCCAGCGTGTTCCGCGCGTTGGCGGCGACCGCGCTGGCGCGCAAGGGCAAGGTGGTGGATCTCGGGCGCGTTTTCACCGAGGCGCTCATGAGCGACCTGGGCCACATGGTGCTGTACATCCAGGTGCCAGACCTTGCCACACAGGCATCGGAGCTGGCCCGCGACCAGCCATGGGAACTTGCGCAGGCCGAACGCGCGCTGATCGGCTGCGACTGGGCGCAGGTCGGCGGCGCGTTGACCGACAGCTGGAAACTTCCGCCATGTTTCGGCGCGGCGATCCGCCACCAGAACGACCCGCAAGCCGCCGGCGCCCATGCCCTCGAGGCGTCCCTGATACACATCGCCGCACTGCTGGCGGCATTGCCGGGCGGCGCGCGCGAAGACGCGGCGCAGATCGCCCGCATCGCACCCTTCGCGTGGCAGACCGTCGCGCTGCCTGCAGATTGCCTGCCGGAAATCCTGGCCGAAGTCGATGCCGGCATGGCGTCAACCACCCGGATGTTCGGCCTGGCCCCGGCGTCCAGCGCCTGAACCGTGGCGCTGCCAGCGCCGCTTCAGGCCACCGCAGGCTCCTGCTCGAACGCCCGCACGCAGTTGCGGCCCGACTTCTTCGCCTGGTACAGCGCCTGGTCGGCCCGGTCGATCATCTCGGCCGGATCGTTGGTATCGGGCCCAAGGCTTGCAACACCAAAGCTGGCCGTCACTTCGACGGCATTGGTGGCGCGGATCGACGCCCCGGCCCTGGCCTGGACATCGGCGCGCAGGCGCTCGGCGATGGCGCAGGCATGCTGCATGTCAACCCCGGGCAGGATGATGCAGAACTCCTCACCACCATAACGACACAACAGATCGCCCGCCCGCAGCGCGCTGCCCAGACTGCGCGTCACCGCCTGCAGCACCCGGTCGCCGACGGCGTGGCCCAGGCGGTCGTTGAATGCCTTGAAATGGTCGATGTCGGTCATGATGCAGCACAACAACTGCCCGCTGGCACGGGCATCGACGAACAGCGGATCGAGCTGGTCGAACAGGGCCCGCCGGTTCAGGCAGCCGGTCAGCGGGTCACGTGTGGCTAGGTGAAGCAAGGCGTCGTTTTTCCTTTCGACCTCGCGCTTGGATTCCTCCAGATCGGCGATCGACTTGACCAGCTGCGTGTTGAGGTCGTGCAGGTGCGTGACGTTCTCGAACGTGATCAGGGCACCGCGCACCTTGCGCAAACCGTCCATGATCGGAGAAGCATTCACAACCGCCCGCAGCGGTTCCCCGCCGGCCAGCCGGAAGTCGAAGTGCTCGCCGTCCACCGCCGCACCGGAAGCCATCGCACGCATCCACGGGAACTCGGTGTGGTCGAGCGGCAGGACACCCTTGAACCAGTCCAGCGTTTCGACCACCCGCCCGTGCAGCTCGTCGTCGGCCTGGCCCCCCATCCAGTTGCGCAGCGTCGCATTCGCGAGCATCACGCGGCCGGACGGATCAACGATCATCACGCCGCCCGAGAACACGTCGAAGGCGCTGCGCACGCGGTCCGGTATCACAGCGGACGGATCGAGGTGCGACAGCACGCGGCGCAAGTACAGCGTAAAACCGGCAAAGCTGCCCAGGCCAAGCAGCAGCATGATCAGCACCGACGGTTGGCGCAACCATTGCACGACATTGGCGGGCGAACTGCTCTCGAAGCTGAGCTCGACGCCGCCCCAATCCTGCCCGTTCATCGCCAGCGGCACCTGTACGTTGTCGAGTTTCGAGGCGTTGCCCGCCACCGGCATCCAGGATGTTGCATGGTCGCCCGCCTGTGCCATGATGCGCCCGTCGCTGCGCCGCACCGCCACCGAGAGGATGCCCTTCTCGCGCGCCAGCACCTCGCGGTACAGGCGATCGAGCGCGCGCGGATTACCCGCCTCCATCAGCGCCGCGGTCTGGACCGCCAGGTTCTCCGCAATGCGCCCGCGCAATTCCCGCAGTTGCAGGTGGTGGTCGGGCAACAGACCGAACACCAGGTCCGCCGCCATCAGCAGCGAAAGCACCATCGAGGTCAGGCCCAGGCTGACCCGGGCCGCGGGCCCGACGGCAAACAGGTGCGACGCACGCTGCAGGAGTTCCTTCATCGCGCTTCCTCCTCGATCTCGTAGTCGGCATCACCGCGCCAGAGCCGGGACATGGCCGCCTCTTCGCGGTCCTGTTCGTCATCGGATTTCCACTTCGGCCGGTCTGCGTCCGGTGCCAGAATCGGCAATGGGTCGACACTGCGCCACACCGGCATCGACAACAGCATGGTCGACAACAGGCCACCGGCACGCAGTGCCCAGGTCACGAAACCAGCCGAGACCACGATCCCGGCAAGACTGGAAGCGGCGGCCGCGCTCAAGCCGAAACGCGCGGCTTCCTTGTCCGGCTCCGGGTCGGCGTGGTGCGGCAGGCCTGCGCTAAGGCCAGCCATCGGTTGCGAACTGGCGGCCGTCGCGGTGCCGGAATCCGGGGCGGCTCCGAATTTCAGCAACTGCAGGCGCAGCGTTTCGAGCAGGTCGTGTGGGGCCGCCACCATTGAGGCGATCGACCCGCCGCCCAGTGCGCCGACGACGCCGGGACTGGAGGCGTCGGGAGCGAACGAAGTGGCCACCGCGCCGAACTCGAATGCCTTCTCGGCGGCCTGCAAAACTGCCGCCACCGTCGGCGCAGGGGGCCGCACCGAAGCTGCGGCGCGCACGGTCGGCGCCGGTGGACTCGCGGCCTGGACGACCACGACGCCCACCCCGGGCGGATCGACAGCGCGCGGGGTGACGACGGGCGGGTTCACGACCGGATCGGCCGGCGCCACAGGGGTCGCCTCGACCGACAGGGTGATGGTTCTGGCCACCGTGTCCAGATCGACACCCCCGCTGGCCGTGCCTCCGGCATCCTGCACCTGGAAGGCGAACACCGCCAACGCGGATGCGCCGCCGTTGGACGCAGGCGAAAAAACAAGCCGGCCGGCCGCGATGTCGCCGGCACTGACGGTCTGGCCTGGCGCGACCGGCGCGCCCGCCAGCGTCAACGTCCCAGCCGACAGGAGCGTGGTGATGCGCACGCCGACCCATGCGTTGGCGGGGCTGTCATGGGAATCGCGGAATCCGAAATCCGCCGCAGAAAACACGTACGCGGTGTCTGCTGCCGTGGCACGGGCCGCGTCGCTGCCCGTCGGCGGGTCGTTGACTGCGGCCACTGCGAGGCTGGCGCTGTCGGTCGCCGCCGAGAATGCCGTGGACCCTCCGCTGGCCGAGGTATCGGCGAGCGCGCCGTTGGCAGCGCTGGTCTGGTCCCAGGCGCGAAACGCGATCGCTTGCGCCAGCGTGCCGTTCCAGTCCGGGTCGGGCTGGAAGTAGATGCGCGTGGAAGCGTCCGCGGCCAGCAGCCGTGCGCCCGATCCGCTCACTGCGCCGAGCGCGCTCCAATGCGAGCCGTTGTCGGTGGAATACCACCAGCTCCCGTGGCTGGCGTCCGCGCCGGTCACGGCAATACCTGCCAGCGCCGCCATGTCCTGATCCACCAGGTTGTCCACCTGGCCAGATGGCGCGGCAAAGTCGACCAGCGCGGCAACCAGGGTACCCTCGGCGCCGACCGGTGCGCCCGAGTCTTCATTTTGCGCGGCCATCGCCGGCGCCCGCCCGCCGTCGAGCACCGGTGCGTCGTTGACCGGGCTGATGGTGATCACCACGGTGGCGTCACTGGTCTGGCCGTCGCTGTCGGTCAGGCGGTAAGTGAAGCTGTCGCTGAAGTTCTCGCTGCCGTCGTGGCTGTAGCTGAAGGTTCCGTCGGCGCTGAGGGTCAGGCTGCCATGGGTGACGTTCGTAACCAGGCTGACGTTGACCGGCGTGTCGGCGAGGCCACCGTCGTTGTCCTTCACGCTGGTGGCCGTGCTGACCAGGGTCGTAGCGGTGCCACCTTCGTCGACGCTGATGCTGTCGGTATTGGCGACCGGGGTCGTGTCGGAAACCGGCGTGATGGTGATGCTCACCGTCGCATCACTGGTCTGTCCGTCGTTGTCGGTGATCCGGTACGTGAAGCTGTCGGAGAAGTTCTCGCTGCCGTCGTGGCTGTAGCTGAAGCTGCCATCGGCATTGAGCGTGAACGCGCTGGCATAAGCCGGGCCGGTGACCAGGCTGACATTGACCGGTGCGTCGGCGAGACCCGTGTCGTTGTCCGTGACGCTGGAGGCGGTGCTCACCAGGGTCGTGGTCGTGCCACCCTCGCTGACGCTTATGCTGTCGGCGACTGCCACCGGCGTCGCGTCGGACACCGGCGTGATGGTGATGCTCACCGTCGCATCGCTGGTCTGGCCATCGTTGTCGGTGATCCGGTAGGTGAAGCTATCGCTGAAGTTCTCGCTGCCGTCGTGGCTGTAGCTGAAGGTTCCGTCGGCATTGAGCGTCAGGCTGCCATGCGTTACGCCAGTGACCAGGCTGACGTTGACCGGTGCGTCGGCGAGACCCGTGTCGTTGGCCTTGACGCTGGTGGCGGTGCTGACCAGGGCCGTGGCGGTGCCGCCCTCGGCAACGCTGATGCTGTCGGCGACTGCCAGCGGGGTGGTGTCGCTGACCGGCCTGATCGTGATGCTCACCGTCGCATCGCTCGTCTGACCGTCGCTGTCAGTCAGGCGATAGACAAAGCTGTCAGCGAAATTCTCGCTGCCGTCATGGCTGTAGC
>JANLQZ010000336.1:0-2864 GCA_031368125.1 Betaproteobacteria bacterium | reverse complement strand
AACGGCTATTCCAAGACGATCTTGAGCGCCATCCAGGGCCAATAAGGGCCGACACCACCAACGGAGCTACCCCATGTCCATGTTCTCCATCTTCAGTGTGTCGGGAAGCGCCATCAGCGCCCAGTCGCAACGCCTTAACGTGGTGGCCAGCAACCTCGCCAACGCCGACGCGGTGGCCGGTCCGGACGGCCAGGCCTACAAGGCCCGCCAGGTGGTGTTCGAGACCGTTCCGATGGGGTCCGATGCGTCTTCGGGCGTGCGGGTCAATGGAATCCGGGAAAGCAGCGAGCCGATGCGCAAACTGCACAACCCCACCCATCCGCAGGCCGATGCGCAGGGCTACGTGACGCAGTCCAACGTCAACCCGGTCGAGGAAATGGTCAACATGATCTCCGCCTCGCGCTCCTACCAGAACAACGTCGAAGTCATGAACACGGCCAAGTCGCTGTTGCTCAAGACGCTCCAAATGGGTCAATGAACCCGCAGGCACCCGCATGATCACGACCGTTCCCCCATCCACCGCCCCCGGCGCCGGCAGCAGCACGCCCGCGGCGGCATCCGCGACCAGCGGCGCCGTGTCGGAAGACCGGTTCCTGAAGTTGCTGGTGGCACAACTCAGCAACCAGGACCCGATGAATCCGATGGACAACGCCCAGATGACCTCGCAGATGGCGCAGATCTCGACCGTCTCGAGCGTGCAGCAGGTCAACCAGACGCTGCAAGGGCTGGCCACACAACTGGCGTCGATGCAGATGCTGCAGGGCAGCTCGCTGGTCGGGCACCAGGTGCTGGTCGAGGGTCACGCGCTGGCGCTCGACAACGGCAAGACCGGTGGCGCGGTCGACCTGGCGTTGAAGGCCGACAGCGTCAGGATCGACATCCTGTCGGCCGGCGGACAGGTGGTGGACAGCTTCGACCTCGGGCCGCAGGAGCCCGGCCGGCACAACTTCGACTGGGATGCCACAGGCCACGCGGCGCTCGGCAACCCGAGTTACCGCGTCACGGCCACCGTGGGTGGGCAGGTGGTCGGCGCCACAGCGCTGGTGCGCGACCGGGTGCTGTCGGTGGGCGCCGACAACGGCGCCATGAACGTGCAGCTCCAGCGCCTGGGCACGGTCGCCTACGGCGCCGTCAGGTCGATCCTCTAACGCCGCCGCTCCGATCCCGCCACTGGCAACACTTCAGCAGGAAACACACCATGTCATTTCAAACCGGGCTCTCGGGCCTGAACGCCGCCAGCCGCAATCTCGATGTGATCGGCAACAACATCGCCAACGCGAACACGGTCGGCGCCAAGGTGTCGCGCGCCGAATTCTCGCAAATCGTGCTGACCGCGGGGGGCGGCGACGGTGTCGCAGGTGGCATCGGTGTCGAGGTGGCGGCGGTGTCGCAGCTGTTCACGCTGGGCAGTGTCCAAATCACCGGCAGGGACCTCGACCTGGCGATCAACGGCCCGGGGTTCTTCCGCGTCACCCAGCCCGACGGCACTGCCGCCTATACGCGTTCGGGCGATTTCAAGCTCGACACCCAGGGCAACATCGTGACCAACGCCGGCGC
This sequence comes from Betaproteobacteria bacterium, assembly GCA_031368125.1. Lineage (GTDB taxonomy): Bacteria > Pseudomonadota > Gammaproteobacteria > Burkholderiales > Burkholderiaceae_C > CAISIP01. The sequence continues at coordinate 1,307 of JANLQZ010000336.1, read as the reverse complement.
CAACCTGATGGGTTACCCGACCACGGTGGCCGGCGTGCCGACCAGCAACACGCTGCAGGCGCTGCAGTTGCCCACCTCGAGCCCGATCCCGGCGCTGGCAACCGCGGCCATCACGGCCGAATTCAACCTGGATGCACGCCAGCCGGTGTGGAATACGCCAGTACCACCGACAGCCCTGACGACTTACGGCACATCGGTGACCACCTACGACTCGCAGGGAGCACCGATCGCGAGTTCGGTCTACATGCGCAAGACCGCCAACGACACCTGGGAGGTCTACACCGATCCCACCTCCAATGCCACCGCGACCGCCACGCGGATCGCGACACTGAATTTCGGCACCAACGGCCAACTGCTGAGTTCGGTTCCGGCGGCGCCCACCATCAGCCTGGTGTCGCCGAACCCCGCCATCGGGGCTTTCAGCGCGACCATGGACATGGCGGCTGCGACGCAGTACGCGACCGCGTTCGCGGTATCGGACCTGAGCCAGGACGGCTACGCGCCAGGCGACTTCGTGTCGCTCAAGATCGGCGAAAGCGGCGTCATCCTGGCCAGTTATTCGAACGGCCAGAACCAGGCCACCGGGCAGGTGGCCCTGATCGATTTCCGTAACGTGCAGGGCCTGACGGCGTCGGCTGGCAACACCTGGATCGAAACCATCGCCTCGGGGCAGCCGATTCAGGGTTCGCCCGCCGTGGGGAAATTTGGCGCCTTGCGCGCCGGCGCGCTGGAGCAGTCCAACATCGACCTGACCTCGGAGCTGGTGAACATGATGACGGCGCAACGCACCTACCAGGCCAATGCGCAGACCATCAAGACCCAGGATCAGGTGCTGTCGACGCTGACCAACCTGCGTTGAGTTGCGCACCCACGACCCGACAAGCGACTGAACCGGCCACCCCATGGACCGCCTGATCTACACCGCCATGTCCGGCGCCAATGCGGCCGCCCACCGGCAGGCCGTACTGGCCAACAACCTGGCGAACGCATCGACCAACGGTTTTCGCGCCGAGTTGTCGAGTTACCGCGCGGTGCCCCTGCGCGGCGACGGTGCCGCCACGCGGGTGTTCGCGCTCGAAGCCACCTCCGGCCACCTGGACACGCCCGGCGCGGTACAGCGGACCGGCCGCAGCATGGACGCGATGGCAGTGGGCAACGCCTGGTTTGCGGTCCAGGGCCTCGACGGCACCGAGTCGTATACACGCAATGGCGCGTTCGAGGTGTCGCCCGACGGCACCCTGGTGACCGGCAACGGCCTGGCCGTGTTGTCCACCGGCGGCGCCCCGGTCACGGTGCCCGCCAACGCG
>JANLQZ010000287.1:0-11441 GCA_031368125.1 Betaproteobacteria bacterium | reverse complement strand
GCGCAGGCGTTGTGCCAACTGGCCGAGATGACCGGCAAGGGCGAGGGTTTTGGCCGCGACATCGCCCTCGGTTCGAAACTGCTGTGCGCCAAATACGGCCGCCCCGAGTTGTCGATGGCGGTCAAGGGCCAGGAATTCGCCGCCTACGACGGCCGCGCGATGCAGGGCATGGGCCTGGCCTACGCCACCAGCAACCGCGGCGCCTGCCACTTGCGCGCCAGCCCCTACGGCCATGATTTCGGCTCGACCGAGGTCGCAGGCAAGGCGCAGGTGGTCAAGGAGTCGCAGGACTTCATCGCCGCCATCGACTCCAGCGGCGTATGTATCTTCACCCAGAGCTCGGGCTTCAAGAAAGAGCATTACGCCAACCAGATCGACGCCGCGTGCGGCGGCGGCTGGACGGTCGAGCGCATGCGCGCGACCGGCGAGCGGATCTGGAACCTCGAGCGCCAGTTCAATCTTGCCGCCGGCCTGTCGGCCAGCGACGACACGCTGCCCAAACGCCTGCTCGAGGAACCCGCGCCCAGTGGCACCGCCAAGGGCCTGGTCGCCAAGTTGCCGCAGATGCTGCCGGAGTATTACCAGTTGCGCGGCTGGTCGGTGGACGGCAGGCCGACCGGTGCCACGCTGGCGCGCCTGGGGCTTGCGTGAGCGGCGCGCCGGGCCGCCCCCAAGCAAGCTCGCACCGCGGTGCGCAGCACGAAGGTGCACCAGCGAGCGCCGTGATGGCAGGCGCGGCGTGTCGGCACCCGGCCTTCTGAGCAGCGCGCCGGGGCGCCTGGCCGGGCAGCGCCGCAATCCGGTCGGCGGGGTGTGTGGTGGCTGAACCGTTGCCACGCGAACACTTGCCACCGCCGTTTGCAACCGCGCTCGCCGGGGTGGCCGAGCCTGGCACGCCGCCGCCGGCCGAATCACCCGCGTCGGAACTGGCGCGCTCCGCACTGGTCTTGTATGCCCGGGTGCTTGCGGCCAAGTCGTTGCCCGCGGCGGCGCACGGCCTGGTGGCCGCGCTGGCCTCTGATTTCGGGTTTGCACGTGCATCGATCGGCCTGCATGAACATGGCCGGACGCGGTTGCTGGCGAGTTCCGGTGTCGAGCTGTCGAATCCGCAGGCCGAGCTGCCGCAACGCCTGCTGGGCGCCATGGACGAGGCGATCGAGCAGGGCACCACGCTGGCCTGGCCGCGGGCCGCGGGCTCCGACGCCGACTGGATCTGCATCGAGCACCAGGCGCTGCAGCGCCTGGCCGGCGCGGTAGTGGCCACCGTGCCGCTGGGCGTCGACGGCGAGATCTTCGGCGCGGTATGCGTCGAGCGCCAGGCCGAAGCCCCGATCGGTGCCGACGAACTGGTGCGGCTCGAGCAACTGCTGGTGCTCGCGGCGCCGGCCCTGCGCTGGATCCACCACGGCACCCAACCCTGGCACCAGCGCGGGTGGCGTTCGTTGGCGCACGGCTGGGAGGCGCTGCGCCAGCCAGCAAAACGAAGCACGCGCCGCGCCCTGGCCGTTGGCGCGCTGGCGCTGCTGTTCGTGGCCGTGGCGCCGCTCGAATACGAGGTCGGCGGGCGGGCGCGCGTCGAAGGCGGGCTGCAGCGTGTGGTCTCCGCACCGACCGACGGTTTCCTGAAGGCGGTCCATGTGCGACCCGGCGACCGGGTCAAGGCCGGCGCCGCGCTGGTGGACCTGGTCGAAGGCGACCTGTTGCTCGAGCGCGAGCGCTGGTCCAGCCAGCTGGCGCAGCACGAGAACGCCTACGCCGGCGCGATGGCCAAGTCGGACCGCGTCGGCGCCTCGACCAGCATGGCGCGTGTCGCCGAGGCGCAGGCCCAGCTGGCGCTGGTGGAAGACCAGCTTGCGCGCGGGCGCGTGACGGCACCATTCGACGCGCTGGTCGTGCAAGGCGACCTGAGCCAGTCGATCGGTGCACCGGTGCGCCAGGGCGACGCGCTGCTGACCCTGGCCAGCACCGACCACTACCGCGTGATCGTCGAAATCGACGAGGTCGATATCGCCCGCGTGCGCCAGGGGCAGGCCGGGCGGCTGGCCTTGTCGTCGCTGCCGTGGGACCGGCAGGACATCGTGGTCGAACGTTTGACGCCGTTGGCCCGCGTGGTGGAGGGGCGCAACGTGTTCGAGGTCGAGGCGCGCCTGAGCGACCCGATGGCCGAACTGCGTCCCGGGCTGCTGGGGCGCGCCGAGCTGGTGGTCGGGCGCATGCCGCCGCTGTGGGCCTGGACGCGCCACACGCTCGACCGCATCCGGCTGGCCTACTGGTCCTGGCTGGGATGACGGCCGTCCACAGCCCGCGCTGGTACCGCGTCGCCGGCCTCAAGCCGCGGCTGTCGGCGCAGCTGCGGCTGCAACGCCAGCGCCTGCGGGGCGAGAACTGGTACCTGCTGGCCGATCCGGCGCGCGGTCGCAGCGTGCGGCTCAATGCTGCCGCCTACGCCATTGCCGCGCGCCTGGACGGCCAGCGCACGGTGCAACAGCTGTGGGACCGGTCGCTGCAGCATGGGCAGGAGTCGGCGACCCAGGACGAGGTGATCGACCTGCTGGCGCAATTGCGCGAAGCGGCGCTGGTGCAGTTCGACCGCGCGGCCGATTTCGATGTGCTGCTGCCGCACCTCGACCAGGTGGCGCGGCCCAAGGGCCGCAACAACCTGCTGGCCTGGCGCGTGCCGCTGGGCAACCCGACCGCGTTGCTCGAGCGGCTGCGGCCGCTGCAGCGCATCTTGTTCTCGCGCACGGCGCTGGTGGCCTGGGTCGCGGCGGTGGCGCTACTGGCGCTGCTGGTGCTGCAGCATGGGCCGCGCTTGTGGGCGCACGGCCAGTTGTGGCTCGCGACGCCGCGGTTCGCGCTGCTGGCGGCGCTGCTGTATGTGCCGATCAAGCTGCTGCACGAACTGGCGCACGGGCTGGCGGTGCGCCGCTGGGGCGGGCAGGTGCGCGAGGCCGGAGTTACGTTGATGCTGCTGATGCCGGTGCCCTACGTCGACGCCTCGGCGGCCTCGGTTTTCGTGCAGCGGCGCCACCGCATCGCGGTCGGCGCGGCCGGCATCATGGCCGAACTGGCGCTGGCCGCGCTCGCGCTACCGCTATGGTTGTGGCTCGGCGACGGGCTGCTGCGCGACGGCGCGTTCGTGACTCTGGTGATCGCCGGCATCTCGACGCTGGCGTTCAACGCCAATCCGCTGCAGCGCCTGGACGGCTACTACATCCTGAGCGACGCGGCCGGACTGCCCAACCTCGCGCCGCGCAGCCGGCAATGGTGGCTCGACGTGTTGCGCCGCCGGCTGCTGGGGCTGCGCGGCACCGAGGCGATGGCGGTGGCGCGCGGCGAGGCCCCCTGGCTGGCGGCCTATGCGCCGCTGGCCTGGTTGTATGGCCTGGCTGTCGCCGCGCTCGCAGTGGCCTGGCTGGGCCAGTTGTCGCTGGCGCTCGGTCTGGTCTGCGCGCTGGTGCTGGCGTGGCAACTGCTGTTGCGCCCGATCGCGCGGCTGCTCGGGCAACTGCGCCGCGCCGCGTTGGCGCAACACGGCACCACGCGGCGCTGGCGCTGGCTGGCGCTCGGCGGCACCGCAGCCGTGTTGCTGGTGCTGGTGGCACCGTGGCCGCAGCGCACGCTGGTGCAGGGCGTGGTGTGGCCACCCGACCAGGCCCAGTTGCGCGCCGACGAGGCCGGCATCGTGGAGGCCGTGTTCGTGCGTGAAGCTGCGCTTGTGCGCGCCGGTGACGCGGTGCTGCAACTCGCCAATACGCAGCTGCGGTCGAGCCACACGCGCCAGCTCGCGCGCGTGGCAGCGCTGGAAGTCACGCTGTTCGACTCCTTGCCCGGTGGCGGCGCGCAGACCGGCGACGCCCGCGCCGAGCTGGCGGCGGCACAACTCGAACTCGCTCGCCTGGCCGAACGTGTGGCCGCGTTGTCGGTGCGCGCCGGTGCCGACGGGCGCCTGGCGCTGCCCGGCGCGGCCGACCTGCCAGGGCAATTCGTGCGCCGTGGCAGCCTGCTCGGCCAGGTGATCACGGACGCCCGCACCACCGTGCGCGTGGCGCTGCCCGAGGCCGACGCGCGCGACCTGCGCCAACTGCAAGGCGCGGTCAGCGTGCGGCTGGCCGGTTCGCCCGACACCGCGCGCCCGGCCACGCTGCTGCGCGACAGCGTGGCCGCCGTGTCGCGGCTGCCCAGCGCGGCGTTGAGCCTGCGCCATGGCGGCGGTGTGCCGACCGACCCGCAGGACCCGGAGGACCTCAAGCCGACGCAACCGGTGGTGCTGCTCGACGTGCACCTGGATGCCCCGGCCGGCGCCGGTATCGACCGCATCGGCGAACGCGCCTGGGTGCGTTTCGACGAGGGTTACGCGCCGCTGGTGGTGCAACTGGGCCGCGCGCTGCACCAGCAGGTGCTGCGCCGCTTCAACCCGCAGTTCTGAGCGCTGGCGGGCAATGCACGAACTCGCGCACCTGCTTGCGCTGCCCGGCCCGGTCTGGGGCAGCTACCCGATGCGCCCGGCCGACGACCTGGCGCCACCCTGGCGCCGTCCGCGCCTGCGCAGTCCGCTGGCCGCATGCCGGCAGGCGGCGCATGGCGCCCTCGCCCATGCCGAGGCCTGGCAGCGGCTCGATCGGCCGGCGCGCGTGGCCGCATTACATGCGCTGCGCGCCACGCTGCGCCGCGACGGCCTGCACGGCGCGCCGCTCGCGCAGGCGCTGGGTCTCGCCAGTGCCTGCGCCACCGAGTTGCTGGGCCAGACGCCACGCGCCTCGCAGCGGCTGGCGGCGGCGGCGCTGCTCGACAACCGCATGGCCGAGATGGCGACCGGCGAGGGCAAGACGCTGGCGATCGCGCTGGCGGCGGCGGTGGCCGCGCTGGCCGGTGTGCCGGTGCATGTGGTGACGGCCAACGAATACCTGGCGGCGCGCGACGCGGCCCAGATGGCGCCCGTGTTCGGCGCGCTGGGACTGCGCGCGGCCGCGTTGTGCGACGCCGGCACCGACGCGGCGCGCCGGGCGGTGTACCAGCACGACATCGTCTATGCCACCGCCAAGGAACTGGCGTTCGACTTTCTGCGCGATCGCCAGGCCATGGCCGGCACGCAGGAGCTCGAACGTATCGCCGCCGCCGTGGGCGGGCAGGGCCCGGCGCTGCCATTGATGCGCGGCCTGTGCATGGCGCTGCTCGACGAGGCCGACAGCATCCTGCTCGACGAGGCCGAAGTGCCGCTGATCCTGTCGCGCAGCGTGCCGCATGCGGCGCGGCGCGCCTTCCTGTGGCAGGCACTGGCGCTGGCGCGCCAGCTCGACAGCGCGCGCGATTTCGTGCTGCACCAGGCCGACCGGGTCGCCACCCTGACCGCCGCCGGTGAACAGCGGCTGGCGCTGCTGGCCAGCCCCCTGGGTGGCCCGTGGCAGCGGCCGCGTTACCGGCGCGAGGCGGTGCTGATGGAGCTGGCCGGCCTGCACGCCTACCACCGCAATACGCATTACCTGGTGCGCGACGGCGCGATCGAACTGCTCGACGAGGTGACCGGGCGCGTGGCGCCGGGCCGGGTGTGGTCGCGTGGGCTGCAGACAGTGGTCGCGCTCAAGGAGGGCCTGCACCCGGCGCCCGAGACCGAGACCGTGGCCCAGACCACGTTCCAGCGTTTCTTCCAGCGCTACTGGAGGTTGTGTGGCATCAGCGGCACCTTGTGGGATGCGCGCGGCGAGTTGGCTGCGGTGTATGGCGTCCGTGTGGTTCGCATCCCGCTGCATTTGCCGGGCCGGCGCCACGACCTGCCGCCGCGCCGGTTCGGCAACGCGCAGGCCATGTTCGGCGCCATGGCCGGACGTATCGGCGCATTGAGCGCCGCCGGTCGGCCGGTGCTGGTGGGCACCGACAGCGTGGCCGACTCCGAGCGGCTGTCGCAACTGCTGCACGCGCGCGGCATCACGCACCGGGTGCTCAACGCGCTGCACGACGCGGACGAAGCGGCGATCATTTGCGAGGCCGGTTGCGGTGGCCGCGTGACGGTGGCCACCCGCATGGCCGGGCGCGGCACCGATATCGCGCTCGATGCCGCAGCGCACGCGGCCGGCGGACTGCATGTGTTGTCGTGCCAGCACAACGCGTCACGGCGGCTCGACCGCCAGCTGGCCGGGCGTGCCGCGCGCCATGGAGACCCCGGTAGCGCGGAGATATGGTCCTTCGACGGATATTCCGGTCCCGCCTCGGCGCCGTTGCTGACCGCCCGCAGCACCGACGACCAATTGCCGGCCCTGCGTGGCCCGGCCTGGATCGCGCTGGCCCCCAAGCGCTGGGCGCAGTGGCGCGAGGAGAACCGCCGCGCCGTGTTGCGCCACATCCTGCTGGAGCAGGACCTGTTTTGGGAGCGCCGGCTGGCGTTCGCCGGCGCGCCAGTCTGAGCGCGCAATCGAGCCCCTGGTCGCGCGTGAATTGCCGGCCGGGCCGCCCCGGTGGGATGCAGGAGCGCAAAAGCCTCAAGAGTCGCCAATTTGTGCCGATAAATTGCGCAGGACAAGGGCTACCAACAGCCTGCAATGCACGAAACTGGCTGTTGCCCGGACGCGGCTGGCGCTTGCTGCTTCGAGGAGGCCACGTGTCGATGTCCACGATTGAGCGGCTTTTCAGCTGTTTTGAGCGGTCTTGAGCTGTTTTAGAGAGATTTTCGGGTTTTGCGCGACCTTCGGCTGGTCGCCGACCCGAACCACACAGATGGATTGACCCATGAGCTTGCAGTACCAAAAAAACAGTTTCGCGGCAGCGCGCGCATTGCGCGCCCGGGCGCTGGCGACACCTGCCGGCGCCGGTTTGGTGCTCGCACTCGCTGTCTTGCTGGCGCCGGCGAGCCTCACGGCCGCGCCGCCGCCCGCTGTGGCGGCACCCAAGCCACTGGGTTGCCTGATCGAACCCGACCGGGTCGCAGATATCGGCTCACAGGTCGTGGGCCTGGTCGAGCGCTTCAATGTCGAACGCGGCGACACGGTCGTGGCCGGGCAGCCGCTGCTGACCCTGCGCGCCGAGGTGGAGCGCGCGAACGCTGCGGCCGCAGGCACCCGTTCCCTGATCGACGCCGACGTGCTCGCTGCGAAGGCGAGCCTGGACCTGGCCGAACAGAAGGTGCGCCGCGCACAGGCGCTGGTGGCGCAGAACTTCGTGTCCGACCAAGCGGCTGAACAGGCGCGCGGCGAAGCCGAAGTGGCAAAACAGAAACTCAACCAGGTCCAGGGCCAGCAGCGCGTATGGGTCGAGGAACACCGCGTGGCCCAGGCGCAACTCGCGCTGCGCACCTTGCGCAGCCCGTTCGCCGGTGTGGTGGTGGAGCGCTTCGCCAACCCTGGCGAACGGGTCGAGGAGCGCCCGCTGATGCGGGTGGCCGTGATCGACCCGTTGCGCGTGGAACTGATGGTGCCCACGGCTCAGTACGGCACGCTGGCGCCGGGCGACCGCGTGACCATCCGCCCCGAACTGCCCGGCGTGGACGCGGTGACCGCCACGGTGCGCCATGTCGACCGCGTGCTCGATGCCGCAAGCAACAGCTTTCGCGTGCGGCTCAGCCTGCCCAACCCGAATTACCGGCTACCGGCTGGCCTGCGCTGCAAGGCCGACCTGCCGGCAGTCGCCGGCGCCCCGGCTGTCCCAGCCGCGGCAGCGGCCAGGTTCGCGCCCGCCGCCGACCGGGCCGGACCGACCGCGCCCAAACGCACCCCGCTCTGACCTGTTCGCGGAATTCCCGACCCGGTGTAATGCAAATGACCTACCAGTGCCCGCGCCCGCTGGCCGAGGCCATGGAGGACCGCATCCTGCATTCGGCCGACCTGCTGCCGGCGGGCCTGCTGGCCGATGGCAGCGCCGGTGTAGTCGAACAACGGCTCGAACTGCCGGCTCAGCCCCAGACCACGGTTGCAGCGCTCGCGACGCAGCGGCAAATCGTGTTTGTCGACGCGCGCGCGGCCGCCGGTGCGCCAGCGGGATGGGCGAGCGGCGACGAAGTGGTGACTATCGGCGCCGGCGAAGACGGCCTGGCGCGTATCAGCGCCGCTCTGGCCAACCGCCATGACCTGGCCGCGGTGCACCTGCTGCCGGACGACAGCAGCGGCACGCTGCGGCTGGGAGACACGCCGTTCGATGCCGGTACGCTGCTGGCCCGCGCCGCCGAGGTGGCAGGCTGGGGCGACGCCATCGGCGCCGACGGCCACCTGGTGCTGCACCGGCAAGCGGCCGCGACCCCGGGCACCGCAGCCACCGCCACGGGCATGTTGCAGTCGGACCTGGCCGCGCTGACCGGTGCCAACGTGGACATGGTGGTTGACAACGCGGCCACTGCACCGGCTGTGGCGGCCGTGCCGCAGCAATCCGGCCGCCCGCCGCTCAACTTCGAGACCAACGTCGGCCAGGCGGCGGCCGGCATCGACTTCATCGCGCGCGGTGCCGGTTATGCCCTGGCGCTGCAGGACGGCAATGCCACGCTGCAATTACACGCCGGCGCGACCAGCGCCACCTTGCACATGGCGCTGGTGGGCGCCGCGCCCGACCCGGCCGCGCTGGCCGAAGGCGCGATCACCTCGCGCACCAACTACCTTGTAGGCGCGCCCGGGCAGTGGTGGCAGAACGTCGAGAACCATGCGTCGGTGCGTTACGACGGCGTCTACGACGGCATCGACCTGCGTTATTACGGATCGGGCCAGCAGCTGGAATACGACTTCATCGTCGGCGCCGGCGCCGACTGGCGCCAGATCGCGCTGCGCTTCGACGGCGCCGAGCAGGTGGCCATCGATGCCGATGGCGCGCTGCAACTCACGCTGGCCGGTGGCGGCCGGGTGCTGTTCCACGCACCGGTGAGTTACCAGGACGGCGCCAACGGCCGCGAGGTGGTGGCCAGCCGCTACCTGCTGGCGGCCGACGGCAGCGTCGGGTTCGAGGTCGGCGCCTACGACCACACGCGCGCGCTGGTGATCGACCCGACATTGGCTTATGGAACCTATTTCGGCGACGCCGGCGCGGAGCAGATGCGCGGTGTGGCGCTGGGTGCTGACGGCACGGTCTACCTGGCGGGCAGCGACAACGGTGACGCGGTGGTGGTCAAGCTGTCGGCCGACCTCGCGAGCGTCGTCTACACCACCTACATCGGTGGCGGCGCCTCCGACAGCGCCAACGCGATCGCGGTCGACGCCGCCGGCCAGGTTTACATCGCCGGAACCACCGATTCGCCGCTGTTCTATGGCAGCGTCAGCACCGGGACGGATGCCTTCGCCGCCAAGCTCAGCGTCGACGGCAGCAGCCTGCTGTACACGCGGGTGGTCTCGGGGGGGCTGTCCGACCAGGGCAACGGCATCGCGGTCGATGCCAGCGGCCAGGCCTACCTCGTGGCGACGGTCGGCACCGGCATTGCCACCGACATCAGCGTCACGAAGTTCAACGCCGCCGGCAGCGCGGCGCTCTACAGCTTCACCATCGCCGGCAACGGTGCCGACACCGGACTGGCGATTGCCGTGGACGGCAGTGGCCGGGCCGCGATCACCGGCCATACCGAGTCGACCAACCTGGGCGCCAGCCTGGTCAACGCCTTCAACACCTCGCTCGGCAACAGCCACGACGCCTATGTGTTCCAGCTCAACGCCGCCGGCAACGCGGTGGTTTACGGTACCTTGTTCGGCGGCAACCAGACCGACACCGGCCGCGCCATAACCTACGGCCCGGGGGGCAGGATCTACATCACGGGCGACACCGACTCGACCAACCTGAGCACCACCAGCGGTGCATTCCAGACCAGCTTCAACAACAGCATCGAAGCTTTCGTGGCGGTGTTCGACCCGGCGTTGAGCGGCAGCGCAACACGCGTCTACGCCACCTACCTGAGCGGCAACGGCGACGATATCGGCCGCGCGATCGCGGTCGATGGTACGGGCCAGATATTCGTTGCCGGAAGCACCGACTCGACCGGCCTGACCGTCACCGCCGATCGCGCCCAGGGCAGCAACGGCGGCCTGACCGATGGATTCTTCGCCATCCTCAATCCCGCCGGCGCGGGCAGTGCCGACCTGGTCTATCGCAGTTACCTCGGCGGTACCGGCAACGACGACGCCAACGCACTGGCGCTCGGCGGCGGCAAGGTGGTGCTGGCCGGCACCAGCGCGTCGGCCACCGGTATCGCGCGCGCCGGTGGCGCCGACACCAGTTTCGGTGGCGCCAGCGATGGTTTTGCTGTGTCGTTCAACCTGGCGTCGACGCTGATCGTCGACACAACCAACGACCTGATCGACGGCAACGTCAGCTCGATCGCAGCCCTGCTGGCCAACCGGGGCGCCGACGGCAAAGTCTCGCTGCGCGAGGCAATCACCGCGGCCAACAACACAGCCAATACAGCCGGCGGGGCCGACCGGATCCTGTTCTCGATCGGCGCTGGCGGATTGCAGACGATCAACCTCGGCAGCACACTGCCGGACATCACGCAGGCGCTGGTGATCGACGGCAGCAGCCAGGGTGGCTGGAACGGTGCGCCGTTGATCGAACTCAACGGCAGCGGCGCCGACGGCGCGAACTTCGGGCTGTCGATCACGGGTGGCGGGTCGACGGTGCGTGGCCTGGTGATCAACCAGTTCAAGAGCGGCGGCATCGCGCTGACCGGGGGCGGCAACAACCTGATCGCCGGCAACTACATCGGCCTGTCGGCCTCCGGCACCACAGCTGCCGGCAACAACAAGGACGGCATCTACATCGAATCTGCCAACAACACCATCGGCGGCACCACGGCGGCCGACCGCAACGTGATTTCGGGCAACGGCTGGTCCGGCATCGAGCTGTGGCGCGCCAGCGCAACCGGCAACATCATCATCGGCAACTACATCGGCCTGAACGCCGCCGGCACTGCCGCGCTGGGCAACAACGACAGCGGCATCGCCAGTGGCAGCAACGCCGCGTCCAACACCATCGGTGGCAGCGCGGTTGGAGCAGGCAACGTCATCGCCGGCCATAACCTCACCGTCAACAGCGAGGGCATCCGCATCAATGGCGGCAGCGGCGGAACGATCGCAGGCAACCGCATTGGCACCGACCCCAGTGGCACGGTGGCACTACCCAACTCGCGCAACGGCATCATTTTGAAGGGCACGTCAAACTACACCGTCGGAGGAACGGCAGCCGGCGCCGGCAACCTGATTGCCAATTCGGGAGCGGCTGGCGTGGTGATCGCCGACAGTGGCAGCGCCAATCGGGTGCTGGGCAATTCGATTTTTGGCAACACCACATTGGGCATCGACCTTGGCGACGATGGGCTCACGCCCAACGACGGCGCGCAGACCGCGGGGTCGCCCAACCTGCTCAGCGACGCGCCGGTGTTGCGTGGCGCTGCGCTCAATGGCAGCACTCTGACGGTCGACGGTTATGTCGGCAGCGCAGCCGGCCAGGCCCTGTTTGCCGGCGCGCGGATCGAGGTGTTCGTGGCC
>JANLQZ010000284.1:0-1594 GCA_031368125.1 Betaproteobacteria bacterium | reverse complement strand
CCGCCGAGCAGCGCGCGTGCTTCGAGGCCGGCGAGGGCGGCGCCCTGGTGCCGCTGATGTCGGTCGACAAGGCGCCGGACGAGATCGCCAGCTTCGACGCGCTGGAACTGGAGTCGCGCCAGTTCGGCCGCGACTGGTTGATCGTGTTCGTGGCCGCGATGTCGGGTCGCAACGGCGTGGCGCCCAGCAGCGCCGATGCGACCGAGCCGCTGCAGCGCATGACGGCGTCGATCAAGTCCGGCCAGTTGGCGACCTTTATCCCGTTCGACCGCCAGGGACAACCGGTCGACTTCAGCTGACAGCGCGCGTCAGGCGAGGCCAAGCGTGGCCGAGCGCGTGACGGCGACCGCGACGATATAGGCCACGGTGGCCAGCGCCAGGCAAAACGCCAGCAGGCGGGGCACGGCGGCGGTGCCGGCGCGCAGCGCAACCATGCCCAGCGCAATGTAGGCCAGCAGCGCCACCACCTTGGCCGTGAGCCAGGGTTGCGCGAGCGGATACTGGTGGCTCGCCAGTGCGAGTGCGACCGCTGCGCCGAGCAGCAGCGTGTCGTTCAGGTGGGGCGCGAGCCGCAGCCAGCGCCAGCGCCGCCAGTCGACGCCTGCCAGCTGCATGCTGCCGCGCGCGATGAACAACGCGATGCTGATGCCGGCGCACACGATGTGGATCGCACGAACGCTGGCGTAGTCCACGCCGGTCTATCCGTCGCGGCCATCGACGCGGGCGCGCAGCAACCAGGGCGTGTACACCACCAGGTAGATCGCGAACGCGCCGCTCCATGCCGCCGCGGCCCCGCCCAGCGAGACCACCGTCAGCTCGGACGACAGCAAGGGCGGCAGCACGCGCAGCGCCGCACCGGCCAGCACCAGCGCGTAGGCCCAGACCTCGGCTGGGAGCACCTGCAGCGGCCGCCCGGTGTGGCCGCGCGCGGTGCGCGTGATCATGCCGATGATCAGCCCGCCGGTGGCGCCGACCGCCAATGCATGGATACCCGCGGACGCCGGCACCAGGCCGATCTGCGCCAGCGCCAGCAGCCCCAGGCCGGCCGCGATCCAGGCGTAGGCCGCGTGCAATATCCACAGGATCGGGCGCTTGCGCGTGACGCCCGGGCTCCAATGCCATTGGCGGTGCACATGCAGGCCGGCCGCCAGCGCCAGCACGGCCGATCCGGCCCAGCCCGGCGGCCCGAACACCCACCAGGCCAAGCCGGCGGCAGTGAAGCCCAGCGTGGCGCGTTCGGCCCAGGCCGCGGGCTGCAATTTCAGGCCCGGCGTGGCGCTCATGGTGAAGCCGGGGATGACGCGCCCGGCCATCACGCATTCGATCATCACGATCAGCGCCAGCGCAGCGTGCAAGGTCTGGATTGGCGGCACCGCGAGCAGACCCAGCGACGCCAGGTGGAAGACCAGATTCGCCAGCGCCAGCAACACCAGGATCAGGCCCAGCGGCAGGTTGCGCGTGTTGTTGGCGCGCAGCAGCAGGCGCACCAGCACGGCTGCGACGATCGGCAGCAGCAGCACGTCGAGCAGTGCATAGACCGAGTAGGGCGCAACCAGCGCGGCGATGCGCGCTGCCAGCCACAACAGCACCAGCG
>JANLQZ010000764.1:0-1745 GCA_031368125.1 Betaproteobacteria bacterium | reverse complement strand
CTGGCGATTGGTGTGGGCGCCCTGATCAACGCGCTGGCATTGCTGGCGGGGTTGATGCGCGGTGGCAGGTACAAACCCAGTCCGGGCTGGGCCATGTTCGCGCTGCAGGTGCTCGCGGCGACCGCCTTGCTCGCGATCTTCCTTATGTGGGCGGCGAGCAGCTTCCAGTGGGTCGGGCCGCCGGCGCTGGAACTGCGCCGGGTCGGCGTGCTGGCCTGTGTGCTGCTCGCCGCGGCGGCGATCTATTTCGTGTCGCTGTGGGCCGCCGGATTGAAGTTTCGCCAGTTTTTCAGGCGCTGATATCGGCACCCAGCCAATACCCATGCATTGATCGCCAGGTGTCGTAGCTGCGGGCAGCCGCAATCGGCTTTCGTTCGATCTCGCCATGGGGTAGGTCGTGGCACGTGCGCCCTGGACGGCGGCGCAATGTCAGAACAGCTTTCCCACATTCAGCAGCGTTAGCACACCAAGCAGCGTAAATATCGCGGCCGCGATGCCGTGCAGCAATGGCATGGAAACCTTCCTTGCAATGGTGTCGCCCAGGAACACCGCTGGGACATTCGCAAGCATCATGCCAAGCGTGGTGCCGGCAACCACCGCCACCAGGTCGGAATACCGGGCGGCGAGGGCGACCGTGGCGATCTGCGTCTTGTCGCCCATTTCGGCCAGGAAGAAGGCCACCACCGTCGTGCCAAAAACGCCCAGCCGCAACTTGCCCTCGGCCGCGCCTTCGTCGGCCTTGTCGGGCACCAGCATCCAGGCTGCCATGGCGATGAAGGACAGCCCGATCACCCAGCGCAGGACCTGCGGGCCCAGAGCCCTGGCGACCCAGTCGCCCGCCAGCCCCGCAAACGCATGGTTCGCCAGTGTGGCGACGAAGATTCCCAGGATGATCGGCAGCGGGCGCTTGAACTTGGCCGCCAGCAGCATGGCCAGCAACTGTGTCTTGTCGCCCATTTCTCCCAGCGCGACGACGCCGGTCGACACAAGAAAAGCTTCCATGAGAACTCCAGGCACCACAACCACCAACGACCGCAGCGTGTCCCCGGGCCGTCCGCAGGCAGTGTCGTCAAGGGCCTGGCCGGGCAGGTGGCCGCGAGCCATGGCTGGTTGCCAGGGCCGGGCGACGCGACCCCTGCGGGTGCAGGGCGGCTAGCCCCCGATGACGGGGTGCGCGCCAGTATAGGCGCGCAGCCGCGACGGACTGCGATGCGCCGCAATGCACGGGAAGACCGGGCCGTCGTCCGTGCGCCGGGCGCTGGAAAGTCGACGTGGCGGTGCGATCAACGGTTGTGCGAGCGCGGGCGTGCGCGGGTGTGCGCGGGTGTGCGCGGGTGTGCGCGGGCGTCTTGGCATGCGGTGAAATCGACGTCAAAATATGGATGCCGGCAAATTCCTTCGCACCACTGACCAGACACCATGAATCTGTCCTACGCCGTCCCGACGCCGCTGGAGTACTTTGCGTCCCTGGTCCAGAGCGACGCCGAGTTCCCGCTGCTCGAAGCGGCCATCAGCCTGGCACAGGACGAATACCCCGAGCTCGATGTGCAGCAAATGTTGGGCGAGGTGGACCAGTTGCTGGCTCGCCTCAAGCGTCGTATACCGGCCGATGCGATGCCGCTGCAGAAGCTGCGCGCGGTCAACCAGTTCTTCTTCCGCGATCTGAGTTTCAGAGGCAACGTCAACAACTACTACGACCCCGACAACAGCTACATCAGCGTGGTGCTGCGCACCCGCTGCGCGAT
>JANLQZ010000217.1:0-4814 GCA_031368125.1 Betaproteobacteria bacterium | reverse complement strand
CGACCGCCCGGCCAAGGCGCTGCGCCTGCAGGGTGTGGAATACATCGAGATGCGCCTGTTCGACCTCAACCCGATGGTCGACATCGGCATCACGCCCGAGCAGGGCAGCTTTGCCGACGTGCTGCTGTTGATGTGCCTGTTTCGCGACAGCCCGCCCATCAGCGCCCGTGAACAGGGCGAAAACGACGAGAACAAGCGCCGCGTCGTCACGCGCGGCCGCCAGCCCGATCTGCACCTGCTGGTGCACAACCGCGAGCAACCACTGCGCGCGCTCGCGCACGAGTTGTTCGACGAGATGGCGCCATTTACGGAAATGCTGGACGCAGCCTACGGCGGCGAACGCTACGCGCGCGCGATGGCGCTGCTGCGCCAGCGCATCGACCACCCCGAACTGTGCCCTTCGGCCGCGGTGCTGGAGGCGGCGCGCGAACACGGCGGCTTCTTCAAATACGGCATGGCGATCTCGCAGCAACACAAGCAATCACTGCTCGCGCAACCGCTGGAGGGCGAAACGCTGCAACGTTTCGTGGCCAGCGCGGCGGAATCGCTGGCGCTGCAAGAACGCCTCGAAGCACAGGATCAGGGGAGTTTCGAGGAGTATGTGGCGCGGTATTACGCGTAAGTCAATCGCGCTGACTACACCATCGCGAGTTCCACCTTGCGGCCGGCCCGCGCCGCCAACGTGATCAGCATGTCGAGGCTGAACTTCTCCCACTTGCCGCGAACAAGGTCGCTTACGCGCGACTGCGCAATGCCAAACCGTTCTGCAGCTTGCGCCTGCGTCCAGCCTTCACTTTCGACCAACAGGCGCAAGCGCGCCATCAGGTCGGCGCGCAGCGCCAGCACTGCCGCCTCGCCAGGGGCAAACCCCAAGTCCACGAACACATTGCCACTGGATGCGGTGACCACGGCGTCAGGGTCGACCCGCTTGACTTCGATCGGTGCGGTGGATTTCTTGGGCATGTTCAGACTCCAATCAACTTGAAACGTTTTGCGGCAAGCTCGATGTCCGGCCTGGCTGTCTTCGGCGTCGTCTTTTGAAAGCAGTGCAGCTCATACACCGCTTCGGCATGTTTGGCCACGTAGATCACCCGCCACTGGCCGTTCGACTTCACCCGAATTTCATAGACACCAACGCCCACTGATGGCATGGGCTTGAAGTCGCCCGGCATCACACCGATCTGAACTTGCCAAAGCTCAAACCCGGCGACCCGCTTGGCGTCCTCCGGAAAGCTCGCCAGATCGGCCAAGCTGCTTCCCATGAATTTGAGCGGTTTCATTGGGCATGAGTATATAAGTAATTATATAAATTAACTGGTCGCGTTTCGCCGGGGCACAGACAGCGCCTGCTGGCGCAACCGGAGCAAGGCGAAAAGCTGCAACGTTTCATGACCAGCTCGGCGGAATCGCCGGCGCTGCAACAGCGCATTGAGGACGTGTACGACGGAAGATTTGAGGAGTGTGTGGCGTGGTGTTGCGCGTAGGCCCCGTTGCCGCCAAAAGTGCCGTTGCGGCCAAAACCGATCGCGGCACGGCGGGCCAGGCGCTGCAGCTGGTGCGGCAGCATGGGCGCATCGGCGGCCAGGATGACGATGATCGAGCCGAGTTCCTGCGCCGCGTCGCTACCCACCGGCAGGTGCTGGCCCACCGACGCGTATTGCCTGACGGTCCAGCGCACTGAGGCGTGGTGCACCATGCCCACGTTGTGGGTGTTGGTGATGCACAGCGGGCCGAAGAAACAACCGGCGTCCTCGATCCAGTGGGTTCCTGTCATCTCGCCGTTGCCGTTGAAGCGGTGGATGCCGGCCCACACCGGCTGGGGCTGCGGGTCGTAACCCCGCGGCAGGATGGCCGTCACCCCGGTTTTGATGAACTTGCCGTCGTGCGCGCGGCCGTCGAGTGTGGCGTAACCGACCAGCACGCCCGGCACATCGGTGATGGCGTTGAACGGCCCGGTCTGCCCAGGGAACGGAAGGCCGAGTTCACGGCCGCGGGGCTTGCGCATCGGCTTTTCCCGTGCGCGCCTACACGCGGTAGGGCACCCGAATATTCGGCCAGACGGCGGTGTCGAAGTCTTTGGTGTTGCGCGTGATCAGCATCAGGCTTGCGCAAAGCGCCGTCGCCAGAATGATGGCGTCGGGCAGGCGCAGACGGGTTTCGCTGCGCAACCTCGCTGCGCGCTCCATGACGACTTCGGACAGTTCCGCACGCTCGAAGGCACACAGAAACTGCCGCAGTGCTTGTCGCTCGGCATCGTCCGCGGCTCCGGCCATGACCTCCATCCAGGTGATCGGGCTGATCAATGGTTGTTGATAACGCGACAGTTCCTCGGCGGCAGCGCGAATGCCATTGAGATGGTCAACCAGGATGTTGGTGTCGAATACGGCGCGCATGCCTGGGGCCAAGCTCGGTCAGTCCCATTCGGCGCGCAGCTTGCGCTGGTAGGCCACACCATCCACGGGCGCTTTGCCGGCGCCCTTGTTGCGCCATATCCCGAATGCGGGAGCAAGGCCTGGCGCCGTCTTTGCCGACGCCTGTCCGGCAATGTACAGATTGATCGCACGCCGCACCGCTTCAGCCCGGGAAATACCCTGGCGCGCGCAGCTGGCCTGCAATTGCGCTGCCTGTTCGTCGGGGATGTCAATGATCGCTCGCATGATGCCGGATTATGACATACACATCAATTTTACGCATCAACGAAATTGCACATCAATGGCGTGCGACCAGATTTGGAAAGCCGCGCAGGAAAAATGGCTGGGGTGGCCCGGCGGGCACACCAACTGCGCTCGCGTTACCGCAGTTGCAGCACCAGCGCCAGTATCGGCAGCAACACACTGGCCCCCAACTGTTTCGAGCGCTCGCCGTTCCAGCCCACTGCCGCATCGGGCAGGTCGGCGTTGTCCTTGAACGGCATCTCGATCGTGAACGCCAGGCAATCGAACTGCTGCGCGACCCAATTGGTGGCCAGTGCCGGATTGGCCTGGGTGGCATGTGTCGGGCCGTAACCCACACGGTCCTGGAAGTCCGGGCTGGCGGCCCGCCATGCGGCCTTGAAGGCGTCCTGCAGCGCCAGCAGGCGCGGCGTGAACGACGCGATGCCGTCCGAGCCGATCACGAAGTTGTAGGGCAGGGCTTCGTCGCCATGCGCGTCCAGGCACAGGTCGACACCGGCCTCCAGCATCCTGGCGCGCACCAGAAACACCTCGGGTGACTTCTCCATGCTCGGTGCCGCCCATTCGCGGTTCAGGTTGGCGCCGGCCGCGTTCGTGCGCAGGTTGCCGCGCACGGCGCCGTCCGGGTTCATGTTCGGAACCAGGTAAAAAACGCATTGCGCGAGCAACACGCGCGCCACCGGGTCGGTGCCGTCGAGCAGCCGCTCCAGGAAGCCCTCGGCGAACCACTCGGCCATGGCCTCCCCCGGGTGCTGGCGCGCGATCAGCCAGACCTTGCGTTTGTCCGTTTCGGGAGTGGCGCTGGCGCCATCCGTGATGCGCAGCAGGTCGATGCCGCGTCCGTCCAGGCTGGCGCCCAGATGCAGTGCCTGCACATGGCTGCTGGCGCTGGCCGCAGCGATCAGGTCGAGATGGCGCTCGTACGAATAGGGCTCGAAATAGGCGAAGTAGACGCTGTCCGAGCGCGGCGTCAGGCGCGCCGTCATGACCGCTGCGTCGTAGTCGGTGTCGATGCGAAACCAGCGCTTGCGTTCGTAACTCGCCACCACCCGGTAGCCTTCCCAGCCCTTGGGGTAGGCGCACTGCGCAGCGTTGAGGAAAGACAGCCGGACCGGCAACCCGGCCGCACCCTGCAGCCGAAAATGAAACCACTGCGCGATATCGGCCGCGTTGTCGCGCCTGATCCTGAGTTGTATGTCGGCAGCATCGTCCAGCCGCACCACCTCGATGGCGCCGGAATCGAACTGGGTGGTGATGACAAGCGGGGTCATGGAAACAAGGTCCTGTCGGCTGGAAACGGGGAGGCGCGCAACAGTGCCTCGAGCGCTGGCGCCGCCAGCGGACGTGACACCAGAAAACCCTGGAACTGCCGGCAGCCCAGTTGGCGCAGGGCGTCGAGTTGCGCGCGCGACTCGACGCCTTCTGCCACCGTCACGAGCTTGAGGCTGTGCGCCATCTGGATGATGGCCGTGACGATGGCCATGTTGTCGGCGTCGACGAGCAGGTCGCGCACAAACGAGCGGTCGATCTTGAGCCGGTCGATCGGATAACGCTTGAGGTAGGCGAGCGACGAATAACCGGTGCCGAAATCGTCGATCGCCAGCCCGACGCCAAGCGCCTTGAGGGCGGTGAGCGTGTCGAGCACTTCGGTGCCGTGGCCCAGCAGCACCGATTCGGTCAGTTCGATCTCGAGGTACCGCGGCTCCAGGCCGGCCGCCTGCAGCGCGCTGGCAATCGACTGCACCAGGTCGCGCTGCTTGAACTCGATCGCCGACAAGTTGGTCGCCACCGGCACGCGCGCGGCGCCGCCGTCGTGCCACTGCTTGATCTGGCGGCAGGCTTCGAACACGACCCATCGCCCGATGCCGGCGATCAGCCCGCGCGCCTCGGCAAAGGCGATGAAATCGGCCGGTCCGACCAGGCCCCGGTGCGGATGTTGCCAGCGCACCAGCGCCTCCATGCCCGTCAGCGTCCCGTCTGCAATACACAGCTGGGGCTGGCAATGCAACACGAACTGGTTGCTGGCAACCGCCTCACGCAGCAGGCTCTCCTGGCTGAGCATGTCGAGTGCTCGCTCCAGCAGGTTGGGCGCGAAGAACTGGTAGTTGTTGCGCCCGCTGTCCTTGGCGTGGTACATGGCGG
>JANLQZ010000209.1:0-9064 GCA_031368125.1 Betaproteobacteria bacterium | reverse complement strand
AGGCGCACCAGGTAGTCGATCCAGCCGTTGCGCCGCACGGCGGCCAGCAGCCCGAGCAGGATGCCCGCCACGATCGCGATCAGCATCGCGGCCACCACCAGTTCCAGCGTGGCCGGGATGTAGTTCTTCAGGTCTTCCAGCACCGGCCCGCGTGTCTGCAGGGAGCGTCCCCAGTCGCCATGGAGCAGACCGGTGAGGTAGCGCCAGTACTGCACCGGGACCGACTGGTCCAGGCCGAACTCCGCCGCCAACGCGGCCACCTCCTCGCGGCTCGCGTTGGGTCCGGCGGCCAGCAGCACCGGGTCCCCCGGCAGCAGGCGCCCGATCGCGAACACCAGCATCGACAGCCCCAGCAGCACCGGAACCAGCAGCACGATGCGCCGAAGGATGTAGGCCAGCACGGGCGGAGCTTGCGGCGGGTGTCAGGCCTGCGGCGGGCGCTGTGCCTTACTTCAGCGACAGCTTCTGCAGGTCGATGGCATTGCTGGCCACCGGTGTGAACACAAAACCCTGCACCGTGTCGCGCATGGCGATGCGGCGTTTCTCCAGCACACCGAAGATGTCCGGCGCGTCGTCGACCACGGTGCGCTGGAACTCGGCGTAGATCGCGGCGCGTTTCTTCGGGTCGACCTCGCCGCGCCCCTTCTCGATCAGCGCGTCCACCTTCGGGTTCTTGTAGACCGGGTTCTGCCAGTTGCCGTTGCGCGAGCTATGGTAGGCCGCGTAGGCCACGTTGTCGGGGTCGGCGTAGTTGCCGGTCTGGTAGACCGGGAAGAAGTCCGCATTGGTCTGCGGCGTCTTGGTCGATGCCACCATGTCGGGCCAGACCATCGGCTTGATGTCGAGTTCGATGCCGAGTTTCTTCAGGCTGTCGAGCAGCACCAGCGACCACTGGCGCTGCTGCTCCAGGCCGGTCACGTAGACCATGGTCAGCTTGACACCGCCATTCGGGTACTTGGACTTGGCCAGGTAGGCCTTCGCGGCTTCCAGGTCGGTGCGTGGCACCTTGAGCTTGGGGTCGCTCATCAGGCCCGGGGGCAAGGGGCCCACCATCAGTTCGGCGTATCCGGCGGCGTCCATCATGCCCTTGTAGTTGAAGGCATGCGAAACCGCCTTGCGCAGGTTGATGTCGGCCAGCGGCCCGTAGACCGTGTTCATCTTGATGCTGAAGGTGCGGAACTCGGGCTCCAGCACGCGCAGCACACCCGGGCGTTCCTTCAGCGCATCCATGTCTTCGCTGGTCAGGTCGACGGCGATATGGGCCTCGCCGCGCGCCAGCATCAGGCGTTGCGACGAGGTCTCGCGCACGATCTTCCAGATCGCGCCGTCGAGGTTGCCACCAGCCTTCCACGGAGACGCCACACGCTCAAGTTCGTACAGGTTGCCTGGCTCGGCGCGCTTGAGCTTGAAGCGGCCCGAACCGGCGATGGTCTTGCGCAGGTACTCCTGGCCGTCGTCGCTGCCCTTGTTCGTCTCCAGCAACACCGGGTTGACGACGAACTGCCACGGCAGCACCGAGAGGAAAGGCGCAAAGGGCTTGAGCAGCTTGAAGCGCACGGTCTGCACATCGGCGGCCTCGATGCCATTGGGGTCCACCACGCCGGCGATCATCCAGGCATTGCCCTTGGCCAGGCGCAGTGTGCGCCGGAACGAATAGGCCACCGCATTGGCGGTCACCGGCGTGCCATCATGGAAACGCGCGCTCTGGTCGAGCTTGAAGACGTATTCCAGCCCGTCGGGCGACACCGTCCAGGAGGCGGCCAGGTGCGGCACCACCTTGGGCGGTGCGCCCTCCACGCGCACCAGCCCGTCGTAGGTGTTGCGCAGCAAAAAGGCGGCCGAGTAGCCGGTGGCCACATGCGGATCGAAATTGGGGATGTCCTGCCCGCTGGCGATCACCAGGATCTTTTTGCCCTGCTGGGCCACGGCCACGCGGGCCAGGCTGGCAGCGGAAACCGCCAGCACCGAGCCAGCGGCCCCCTTGAGTAGACGACGACGTTCCATGGTGAAACTCCTTTGTGAATAAAAAAAACTCCGACCGATCAGGATGCCGCCAGCGTCTGCGCCGCGTCGGCGCGTTCGCCATCCAGCGGCGTGGCGGTGCCGGTATGCCCGTAGTCGCGCGCCGCGCCCTGCGGCGTGATCCAGCCCATGGCCACATCATGCGCGACATCCGACGCCGAGCGGGCGCGCGGATCGCCATAACCCGAGCCACCGGCCAGCGTCAGTTCGACGAACTGGTCGGTTCGCGACAGTGTCACGAGTTCGCCCGCGCCGCAGTCGTGCACGACCTGGCCGCTCGCGTCCTGCACCAGACCGCGCGCGGTCTGGCCCGGCTGGCCCCCGTGCAGACCGGCAATATGCAGGCCCACACCCTCCGGGTACACCGACACCAACATCGGCAACCCGTCGTCTTCGCGCTTGCGCAGGCGCACGCGCTGCGCCATGCCGCCGCGGAACTGCCCGGCACCGCCCGAATCGACCACGAAGGCCTTCTCGGCCACGACGATCGGTGCGCGGGTCTCGATCATCTCGATCGACGTGTTGGCCGCCGAGGTCGGGTACAGCAGGCCCGACTTGCCATCGGATCCGGCATTGGCGCCCTGCCCGCCGCCGCTGAACAACATGTCGGAGTAGGTGGCACCACCGGCATCCTGGCCATACACCGTCATCGCCACCGGCAGACCGGTGAAGGCCTGCACCTGGGCCGGCGCGGCCGTGGCCAGCGCCTGGAAGATGTTGGGCGCGATGTACCATCCGGTGCGCGTGCGGATGGCCACCGAGGCCGGGTACACGCAGTTGAGGATCGAGCCCTTGGGCGCCTTGACGGTGAACGGGCGGTAACAACCCGCGTTGCCGCGCACCCCCGGCGTCAGCATGCATTTGAGCGGGTAGGTGGCGTGCGCCTCGGTGTAGTTCAGGGTGGAGTTCAGCCCGCCCTGGGCCAGTTGCGGCGGCGCGCCCTCGAAATCGATCTCGATGCCGTCACCCGCCACCGTGATGCGCACCGGGAAACGCATCGGCGTGCCGAGCGGATTGCTCCACATGACCGACTCGTAGACACCATCGGGCAGCCGCGTGATGGCCTCGCGCATCGCGCGCTCCGAGCGCGACTGCACCACCTCGGCCAGGGCGGCGAGGTCCTGCATGCCGTAGTCGCGCATGAAGGCGACCAGGCGCTCCCCGCCCATGGCATTGGCAGTGACGAAGGAGTGGATGTCGCCCAGCACCTGCTCGCCGTTGCGCACGTTCTGGCGCAACAGCGCCACCAGCGTCTCGTTGATGCGCCCGGCCTCGACCAGTTTCATCGGCGGGATCTGCAGGCCCTCCTCGTAGATCTCGCGCGCACGCAGCGAATCCTTGGTGCCGCCGATGTCGGAAACATGCCCCACGGTGCCCAGCAGGCCCACCACGCGGCCGTCCAGGAACACCGGCGTCACGATGGCGATGTCGAACAGATGCCCGGCGCACAACCAGGGGTCATTGGTGATCAGCACGTCGCCATCGCGCAGCGTGGAAGCCGGAAAGCGCTCCAGCAGCGCCTTCACCGCACGCGGCAGGGTGAGGTTGAACACCGGCATGGCACGCGGCGAATGCGCCAGCGTCTCGCCCTCGGGGCTCAGGATCTCGCAGGCAAAATCCTGCGCCTCCGAAATCACGAGCGAGAACGCGGTGCGGCACACCGTGAGCCACATCTCCTCGACCACGTTGACCAGGCGGCTCCACATGATCTCCAGCGCGATCGGATCAGCCTCGATGCGCGCAATCGCCTCCTGCAGCGGCGTCTCGTGTGTCACGGTGACGGCGCGCACCGCCTGCGTGCCGACGGCGATGCGCAGGTTCAGCGTGGCGTCAACCAGCACCGTGTCCAGCGGCCCGAGCACGGTGGTCGCCTCGCGCTCCTCCACGATACACGGGCCGGCCAGGCGCGTGCCGGCCTGCAGCGCGTCGCGGTCGTACACCGGCGTGGACACGAAGCCATCACCAAACCAGGCCATGCGGCTGCCCTTGCGCGGATCGTGCGCACCACTCGCCGCCAGCGCGCCCGAGATGGTGAGCGTGGGCACCGGACCGGAGCAGTTGACGCGGAAGTTGATCGCCTCGAAATGCGCCAGCGGCGGCACCGCGGTGTAGCGCGTGCGGTAGGCCGACACGAACAGCTCGCGCAACTGCGGCACCTGCGCCGGGCCGATCGGTCCACCCGGCAGCGCCACGCGGATATCGTGCATCTGGCCCACCAGCCGCATGTCGGCCCAGCGCGCGACCGTGATATCTGCGTCCGGCACGCCGGCCGCGCGCAGCTGGGCGCGGCCCTGTTCCTCCAGCGCCTGCAGCACCTGGTTCACCGGGGCGCCGTCCTGCAGGTTGGACAACTCCACCGGCATCGACTGCACCTGCTCGAACGACAGTGGTGCGGCCAGGAATCCGAACGCTGACGCCGCACCGGAGGCCGGCGGGATGATGACCTCTTTCACACCCAGTGCGCGCGCCACGTCCACCGCATGCGCCGGGCCGGCGCCGCCGAAACCGACCATGCTGAAGGAGCGCGGGTCCTTGCCGTGTTCGACCAGGTGCACGCGCGTGGCCGCGGCCATGCTGTCGACCACCAGCGCATGGATGCCCCAGGCCGCCTGCGGCAGGCTGAGCCCGAGCGGACCTGCGACTTTGCGCATCGCGCGTTCGGCAGCCGCGAGGTCGAGGTTCATCGCGCCGCCGAGGAAGAAGCCCGGGTCGTAGTACCCCAGTAGCAGGCAGGCGTCGGTGACGGTCGGGTCCTCGCCGCCGAGCCCGTAACACGCCGGCCCCGGAGCCGAGCCGGCCGAATGCGGCCCGACCTTGAGCAGGCCCAGCGCATCGATGGCGGCGATCGAACCGCCGCCGGCGCCGATCTCGATCATGTCGATCACCGGGGTCTTGATCGGCAGGCCGGAGCCCTTGGTGAAACGGTGCACCCGCGCCGCCTCGAGCATCGGCACGACCTCGAACTGCCCGTCCTCGATCAGCGCCGCCTTGGCGGTGGTGCCGCCCATGTCGAAGGAGATCACATCCTTGTGGCCGGCGAGCCGGCCGAACCAGGCCGTGGCCAGCCCGCCGCCGGCCGGACCCGACTCGAGCAGCCGGATCGGGAATGCGCAGGCGGTCTGCGGCGACATCAGGCCGCCCGCGGAATGCATCAGCCGCAAGGCGCCGACGAAACCACGGACGGCCAGTTCACGCCGCAGCTTTTCCAGGTAGGCGCTCATCAGCGGCTGCACGAAGGCGTTGGCGGCCGTGGTCACGCACCGCTGGTACTCGGAGATCTCGGGCACGACGGCGCTGGACAACGACAGCGCCAGCTGCGGGAACTCGCGCGCAGCGAGTTGGGCCACCATCTGTTCGTGCACCGGGTTGCGGTACGCGTGCAGGAAACACACCGCCACCGCGTTGACGCCGGCGGCCAGCAACTGCGCCAGGCGCGCGCGCACCTCGGCCGGATCGAGCGCCTGGATCACCCGACCCTGGCTGTCCAGGCGTTCGGCCACTTCGAGCCGGCGATCGCGCGGCACCAGCGGTTCGGGAAACTGCAGGAACAGGTCGTAGATGTCGTAGCGCTGCTCGGTGCCCATCTCCAGGATGTCGCGGAAACCCGCGGTGGTGAGCAGGCCCATGCGCGCGCCGCCCTTGCGCTCGATGATGGCGTTGGTGACCAGCGTGGTGCCATGCACGATGTCGTCCACCTCGGCCAGGGTGATCGCGGCCTTGTCCATCAGTTCTTCCAGGCCGATCAGCGCCGAGCGCGACGGGTCGTCCGACGAGGTCAGCCGCTTGTGCAGAAACACGCGGCCGGCCTGCCGGTCGAACAGCACGAAGTCGGTGAAAGTGCCGCCGATGTCGAAACCGACGCGCCAGCGCTTGCCGGACTGGGTGGGAGTGGTCATTGGTATTCGTTCGCTCTGTGGGTTGCGGTGCTGTGCACCTTCGGGCGGCCATGCGGTGCGGATACCGGGGTCCCCATGATGTCGGCGCGGGCCTGGACCAGGCCCGCGGCCAGCAAACGGACTTCTGCCGCATCGACGGTCGCCTCGGGGAAGGTGATGCAGAAACTCAGCACTTCAGCGGTGCGCTCGTCACGCACGGCCACCGCGATCGCGCCCACACCCTTGCCAGCCTCGTTGTGGGACTCGGCGTAACCGCGCTCACGCACCAGCGCCAGACGCTCGAACAGTTCGCCCAGCGTGGCCGGCGACTGCGCCGTGGCCCGCGACACCTGCCCGCCGAGCAGCGCGTGCACCGCATCGTTGCTCATCGTGGCCAGCAGGGCGCGGCCGGTGGCGCAGGCGTCGACATGCAGCTTCTGGTCGCCCAGCGCCACACCCACCTGCAGCGGGTTGCGCCCGGCATGGTGCGTCAGGCCCACCATCTGCCGCCCGACCAGGGTGGACACGAAACCGGCATGCCCCGACTGCCCGGACAAACGCGCGACGGCCGCATGGGCCCGCACGCCGAGCGTGTGTCCGGCGCCGGCCACCTCGCCGAATCCCACCAGCATCAGACCAGGGCTGTAACCCCGGCCGTCGCGCGCGCTGTCGAGCAGGCCCACGTTGCGCATGGAGCGCAACAGGCGCGACACATTGCTCTTGGGCAGGCTCAGGCGCTGCGCAACCTCGGTCACCGTCAGCTCCGAACAGGTGGTCGAGTAACAACGCAAAACGCTTACTGCGGCTTCGAGCGAGGACATTTGTGCCGGAAAGTGGAACTTGTATTGTTGAAAATGGCATTATGAACCTGCGGCATGGCTGCGAATCTGGTGTTTACCCTTGGGTCAGAATCGCCCTTGCGGCGACCGCGCTCCTGCCCGCTGGCCGGCTGCCACGTTCGGCGCTGCCGTTCGCGCCGGCGCCGGCCTGGCTGTGGCAAGTGTCGGGGTGTTCCAGTGGGCAGCGCCACGAAGTGTCGGGGCTCTGGCAGAAACCGGGAGCCTGCCACTCCTACACTGGGCGACCCCAATCTGGAGCCAGAACCGATGCCGTCCCAGAATCCCGATGCGTCTCTTCTCCTGTCCGGTGACCCCGGCGCACACTTCGAAGGCCGTATCGGCGGCACCCTGGCCGACCCAATGCCAAACTGGAAGACGATGTCGGGCGCGGCGCCGGGCAGCCCGAACGTGGTCGTGATCCTGCTCGATGACCTCGGCTTTTCCGACTTCGGCTGTTACGGCGGCTAGATCGATACCCGCGCATCAACCTGCAGGCCGCGGATGGCCTGCGCTTCGCGGCTTACGCCACCGTTCCCGTGTGCGCGCCGGCACGTGCGGCGCTGCTCACCGGCAAGAACCCGCATTCGGTCGGTTGCGGCTGGCTCACCCACAGCGACCCGGGTTTCCCCGGTTACCGCGGCGAAATTTCCAGGGACACCCCCACCATCCCCGAGTTGTTGCGCGTGCGCGGCTACTCGACCCTGGCCGCCGGCAAGTGGCACAACACCTACGACCGCAACCTGCACAGCTCGGCCGACACCAGCGGCTGGCCGCTGCAGCGCGGCTTCGACCGGTGCTACGGCTTCATGGGCGCCGAGACCAGTTATCACCAGCCCGACCGCATGCTGGAGGGCAACCAGCTGGCGCAGGTCGAGGCCTATCCGCAGGGCTATTTCGCGCCCGACGACTACACCGGCCGCGCCATCGGCTGGCTGGCGGAACACCAGTCCAGCGCACCAGGCAAGCCATTCTTCCTGTACCTCGCGTTCCAGTCGCCACATACGCCGCACCATGCCAAACCGGACGACCTGGCCAGCTGCCGGGGCCGTTTCGATTCCGGCTGGGACACGCTGCGTGTGGCGCGTTACGAACGCCAGCGCGCCATCGGACGGATCGAGGTCAACGCAGCCCTGCCGCCGCGCAACCCGGGTGTGCCGGCCAGGGACACGCTGGGCGCCGACCAGCGCGCGCTGTTCGCGCGTTACATGGAGTGTTACGCGGCACTGGTCGACAACGTCGACCAGAACGTCGGGCGGCTGATTGCCACACTGGAGAAGACCGGCCAGCTCGACAACACGCTGCTCATGATCACCTCGGACAACGGCGCCAACGCGATCGGCGGCCCCACCGGCGTGATGAACCTGCAGGACCGGCGCCGTCCCATCAGCGACCGGTATGCGGAGCGCGGCACTTTCCGCTACAGCGGGCAGATCGACGCGGTACGCATCGAGCCCGGTCCCCAGCCGGCGGACACACCGATGCTGCTCGACGAGGCCGCGATCCAGACGCGCCTGCGCGCGGCGGCAGAACCCGGGCGCCAATGGCGAAGCGGCCGTGAAGGCCCTGCACGGCCCCAGGTTGGCCGGTGCAAGGTCGCCTCGCCCAGACCACCGATTGCCGGGCCCCTGCGCGGCCCCTGGGTCCGGGATGTCTTATGCTCGTCACCCATGCCACCGGCGTTCGCCTGGTCCGGTGCGAGGCGGTCCAGGCCGTGCAGGCCGAGGGCATGACCAGTAGCTTCGCGCGCGCCACACTGCCCACCGCAAAGGACCGACGTTGAACCACCCCCTGCTCGGCTGCATTGCCGATGACTTCACCGGCGCCACCGACCTGGCCAACAACCTGGTGCGCGCCGGCATGCGCACGCTGCAGACCATCGGCATTGCCGCCGACGGCGCGCCCGCCATCGACGCCGATGCGATCGTGGTGGCGCTGAAGTCGCGCACCATCGCCGCGGCCGACGCGGTGGCCCAGTCGCTGGCCGCGCTGCGCTGGCTGCAGGCGCAGGGCGTGTTGCAGGTCTACTTCAAGTACTGCTCCACCTTCGATTCCACGCCCGCCGGCAACATCGGTCCGGTCACCGAGGCGCTGCTCGACGCGCTGCACGGGCCCGGGCAGGGCTTCACCATCGTCTGCCCGGCGTTCCCGGCGAACCAGCGCACGGTGTTCCAGGGCCACCTGTTTGTCGGTGCGCAGTTGCTCAGCGACAGCGGCATGCGCAACCACCCGCTGACGCCGATGCTGGACGCCAACCTGGTGCGCGTGATGCAGGCGCAGACGCGCCGGCCCGTCGGCCTGGTGGCGCAGGACGTGGTTGCGCGCGGCGCG
>JANLQZ010000179.1:0-2221 GCA_031368125.1 Betaproteobacteria bacterium | reverse complement strand
GAATAATTCCATCGGCAATGAATCCGCGCTGTCGTCAGTCGATGACGTGTCCCAACGCCGGACTGGACAGGCATTGCGATTCGAAGTGGGTCTTTCCATGCGGTCGAACAACCGGTTGGACAAGTGAAGCACGGCCATGATGTCACCCTATCAGGCAGAGCGGGGTCGGCCGACATGGCATTCACGGGCCAGCGAAACAACGGGTTCCGGCCGCATTCGCGCCGACGTGACTTGCGCAGCAGCGAGGTCCGAGTCGGGTTGCCGGTGTCGGGCAAGCTCGTGCGTCATCGTCGTACGCAGTTGGTGCAACGCCTCCACGCAATCCAGAATGCTAGTCCGGGCCCGACTCAACTGCGCGTCGGCCGTGCCATCTGCGGTCCGGGTGTTTGGGTCGGCGAGCGTCGAACCGAGTCGTGCCAGAACAGCGCGGAAAAGAACATCCCAATCTTCGGCCACAAGGTCCGACAAAACGCCAGCTTTCGCGTCCTGCAAGCCGACGGCAGCCGTCCGCAGGGCCGGGCATTTCTCGCTGCGGTACTTGGACGCCAGCGCCGACAGCGCCCCGTGCGCCAAGTCGTGAAACTTGGAGATGCGGATGGGAATGAGTGTGACCATGTCTTGGCTCCGTTTAGACGCAAGTTCATGATAGCCATACCCCCAGATCAATCTGTTCGGTATCGAACAGGTCTTGTTGATCCAAATCAACGGTCGGTCGGATCCGGTAATACATCCTCATTACTGACTGCTTCTGGCCTTTCCCAATCCCGGGGGACACCATGTCACCACGCAACCCGGTTCGTCCGCAAATCGATAAACGCTCCACGTCCGCAGACCACCAGCGAACCGTGTCGGCGCTGTATACGCCGAGGCAAAACCAGCTTCTTGCAGCGCTGCCATCGGAGGATTACGAGCGTTTGCTGCCGCACCTGAATTCCGTGGTGTTGTGGGCGGGGTCGACCGTGCACAGCGCTGGCGCGCTGGAAACAGATGTGTATTTCATCACCGCCGGCATCGTCACCAAGTGTCATCTGCTGGAGAACGGAGAGTCGGCGGAATTCGCGATGGTCGGTAATGAAGGCCTGATCGGCATCGCATTGTTCCTCGATGCCGGAAGCACCCGAAGCCAGGCCGTGGTGACTTCGCCCGGGCACGCCTACTGGCTGCGCGGCGATGTGCTGAAAAGCGAGTTTGAACGCAGCAGCATGTTGCGGCACGCGCTGCTGCGTTACACCCAGGTGCTGATCGCGCAAATTGCGCAGACTGCGGTGTGCAACCGGCACCACTCGCTGGAACAACGTCTGTGCCGCTGGATCCTGTTGTGCCTGGATCGGCTGCCTTCGAACGAGCTCGCGATGACCCAGGAACTGATCGCCGATGTGCTGGGCGTGCGCCGTGAAGGCGTCACTGCGGCCGCTGGATCACTGCAGGAAGCGGGACTGATCCATTGCAGCCGCGGCAGGATCAGAGTACTTGACCGCCCGCGACTGGAAGCCCGCGTGTGCGAGTGTTATGCGGTCGTCAAGGAGGAGTATGGCCGTTTGCTCCAGCCAGCAGGAAAGATGACGGCCCAGGAGCGCATGGTCGCCCGGCGAGTTTGCAGCTAGGTGCAATACTGTTCACTTTACCCGTGTCATTGCGGGCTCGACCCGCGATCCATGGATGCCGGATCATGTCCGGCATGACAAACTGAACAGTATTGCAGCTAGCTACCATGTCGCGCCAAAACGCAGTGCACCAAGGTGGCAACCACGAAGCAAGCGGCTGGCCAGGTAGCGCATGGTCGGCATGGCGATGGCGCTGCGAATCGGCGTTTCGGCGGTACGCGTTCTGATGCAGGGGGGGGCTCCGCTACGCGCAAGACAGCGGCGAACATTCGGGTGGAATTCGAGAACGATTTGCCGTTGCAACGGGCGCTGTTCCGCTACAACCACTGGCTGATGGCCCAGATTTCACAGAGCGCCGCGTGCAACCGTTTTCATGCGGCAGGACAGCGCGCAGGTATAGACCCCGCACGCTGACCTTGGGTCGACCGGCGCAACGAACCGGCCTGTCAAATGAGACTGACCGGAAATGCCGTAACCTCCCGTGTCCGTGGATCTCAGAGTTTGCGGGCGGCATCCTTGACAACCCCTTTGACGTCCCCAAGAGCCTTCTCGACCTTGCCCTCGACCTGTTTCTTCAAACCCTTGGCTTGTTGTTCCTTGCTTCCAACCAATTTCCC
>JANLQZ010000151.1:0-5289 GCA_031368125.1 Betaproteobacteria bacterium | reverse complement strand
TCCTGCGCCGCGCCGAGCATGCCCGACGCCACATAGGCCGCGTGCGCATCGTGCGTGGCCTGCGGAAGAATCACCCGCTCGCCGTCGAAGCGGGGCTCCTGCATATCGACCAGGCGGTTGAAGGGTGCGTATTTTTCACGTGCAATCCGCTCGCAGGTATCAAGAACAGCGTCGAAGGTCTCGCGCGAGTGGTCGGCAAAACGTTCGCGCTGGTTCAACGCCTCCACGTCGAGCCATTGGTACAGCAGGAAATCAAGCGTGGAGCGCAGACTCATTGCAAACCGTCCGAATCCGCATGCAGTTTGGCGGCGCCATGCGGCGTGTGGACGCGGGGCATTCAGAGCACCTCGAACACACCGGCCGCACCCATGCCACCGCCGATGCACATGGTCACGACCACGCGCTTGGCGCCGCGGCGCTTGCCTTCGATCAAGGCGTGCCCGGTCAGGCGCTGGCCGCTGACGCCGTAGGGGTGCCCGACCGCAATCGCGCCACCGTTGACGTTGAGCCGGTCGGCCGGAATGCCCAGCTTGTCGCGGCAATAAAGCACCTGCACCGCAAAGGCCTCGTTGAGTTCCCACAGGTCGATGTCACTGACCGACAGGCCAAGGCGCTTGAGCACCTTGGGAATGGCGAACACGGGGCCGATGCCCATTTCGTCGGGCTCGCAACCGGCCACCGCGAATCCCAGAAAACGACCCAGGGGCTTGAGGCCACGTTTCTCGGCCAGCGTTTCGTTCATCACCACAACCGCACCGCCACCGTCGGAAAACTGGCTTGCATTGCCGGCCGATATCAATCCACCCGGCATGGCCGGTTTGATGCCGCTGATACCCTCCTTGGTGGTGCCTTCGCGAATGCCTTCGTCCTTGCTGACCGTGACCTGCTTGGTGGTCAGGCCCATCACCTTGTCGGCGACGCCCATGGTGACGGTGATCGGGGCGATCTCTGCGTCGAACAATCCCGCCGCCAGCGCTGCCGTGGCCTTCTGCTGGCTGGCGGCGCCATATTCGTCCATCGCATCGCGGCCGATTCCGTAACGCTTGGCCACATTTTCCGCGGTCTGCAGCATGTTCCAGTAGATCTCCGGCTTGTTCTTGCCCAGCCAGGGGTCCACCAGCATGTGTTTGTTCATCTCCTGTTGCACGCAGGAGATGCTTTCCACACCACCGGCAACATATATATCGCCCTCCCCGGCGATCACGCGCTGCGCCGCCAGTGCAATGGTCTGCAGGCCGGACGAGCAAAAGCGGTTGACTGTCATGCCGGAGACAGTGATCGGGCAGCCGGCGCGCAGGGCGATCTGGCGCGCGATGTTGGCGCCGGTCGCGCCTTCCGGGTTGGCGCAGCCCATGATCACGTCTTCCACTTCGCCGGCCTCGATGCCGGCGCGTTTGATCGCGTGTTCGACCGCGTGGCCGCCGAGTGTGGCGCCGTGGGTCATGTTGAAGGAGCCCTTCCAGCTCTTGGCCAGGGCTGTGCGGGCGGTGGAAACGATTACGGCATGGGTCATGTCAATTCCTCGTGCGAACGGTGGGTCGGGAGTCGGTGGCGTCGAACATCAATTGAAGGTCTTGCCATCGGCCGCAAGTTTGGCCAGCAGCGGTGCCGGTTTCCAGAACCCGGCATCGTCCATCGGGTTCTTCGCGAATCGGTGCATGGCCTGCACCACGTTGAACGGGCCGAACTGGTCGGCGTAGTTCATCGGGCCGCCGCGAAACATCGGGAACCCATAACCGGTGATGTAGACCATGTCGATGTCGCTGGCCTTGGACGCGATGCCGTCCTCCAGGATATGCGCACCTTCATTGACCAGCGCAAACACGAGCCGCTGCACAATTTCGTCGTCTGAGATCTTGCGCGGCGCGACGCCGATGGACGCGCGGTGGGCCTCGATCATTTTGACCACGACATCCGAGGGAATCGCATCGCGCTTGCCCGGCACGTAGTCGTACCAGCCGGCATTTGTCTTTTGCCCGAAGCGGCCCAGTTCGCACAGCTTGTCGGCGGTGCGGCTGTACTTCATGTCGGCGCGCTCGACGGAGCGGCGTTTGCGGATCGCCCAGCCGATGTCGTTGCCAGCCAGGTCGCCCATGCGAAATGGCCCCATGGCAAACCCGAACTTCTCGACCGCCTTGTCGACCTGCGCCGGCGTGCAGCCTTCATCGAGCAGGAAACCGGCCTGGCGGCTGTACTGCTCGATCATGCGGTTGCCGATGAAGCCGTCGCAGACGCCCGAGACCACGGTGGTCTTCTTGATTTTCTTGCCCAGCGCCATCACCGTGGCCAGCACATCCTTGCCCGTCTTCTCGCCGCGCACCACCTCCAGCAGGCGCATCACGTTGGCCGGACTGAAGAAGTGGGTGCCGATCACGTCCTGCGGACGCTTGGTGAAGCTGGCGATTTTGTTCATGTCCAGCGTCGAGGTGTTGCTGGCCAGGATGGCGCCGGGTTTCATCACCTCGTCGAGTTTCTTGAACACGGTTTCCTTGACGCCCATGTCCTCGAACACGGCTTCGATCACCATGTCGGTGTCCTTCAGGTCGGCATAGTCGAGTGTGGTGCTCAGCAGCGCCATGCGTTGTTCGTATTTGTCCTGCTTCAGCTTGCCGCGCTTGACCTGCGACTCGTAGTTCTTGCGGATGGTGGCGATGCCGCGGTCCAGCGCCTCCTGTTTCATTTCCAGCATCTTTACCGGGATGCCGGCGTTGAGAAAGTTCATCGAGATGCCGCCGCCCATGGTCCCGGCGCCGATCACCGCCACCGAACGGATGGCCCGTTGTGGCGTGTCGGCGGGCACGTCCGGAATCTTTGAGGTGGCACGCTCGGCCATGAACAGATGGCGCAAGGCCTTGCATTCGGGTGTCCACATCAGGTTGATGAAGATGTCGCGCTCGGTCACCATGCCCTGGTCGAACTTCTGTTTGGTGGCCGCTTCGACGGCGTCCACGCACTTCAGCGGCGCCGGAAAGTTCTTCGACATGCCGCCCACCATGTTGCGGGTGAACTGGAAATAGGCGTCTCCCAGTGGGTGCCGGCACGGCATGTTCCGCACCAGCGGCAGCGGCCGCGTGTCGGCGACCGAACGCGCGAACACCAGCGCTTCGTCCAGCAGTGTCTCTGTGGACGCGGCCATCTTGTCGAACAACTTCTGGCCCGGCAGCATGGCAAGCATCTCGCTTTTCTGTGGCTCGCCGCTGACGATCAGGTTCAGGGCCACTTCCACGCCCAATACGCGCGGCAGCCGCTGCGTTCCGCCAGCCCCCGGGATCAGCCCGAGTTTCACTTCCGGCAGCGCGACGCTGCAGCCTGGTGCCGCGATGCGGTAATGGCAGCCCAGCGACAGTTCCAGGCCGCCACCCATGGCGACCGAATGCACTGCGGCGACGACCGGCTTGCCCGAGTTCTCGACCGCCAGGATCACGCTCAAAAGGTTCGGCTCCTGGAGCGATTTCGGCGACCCGAACTCCTTGATGTCGGCGCCGCCGGAAAACGCCTTGCCCGCACCGGTGATGACAATCGCCTTGACAGACCCGTCGTCGTTGGCGCGGCCGAGGCCGTCGGCGATCGCCTGGCGCGTCGCCAGCCCGAGGCCGTTGACGGGCGGATTGTTGAGGGTAATGACCGCCACGTCGCCGTGGACCTTGTACTCAGCGCTCATGCTTGCTTCCTTGAGAAAACGAAGTTCCGGTGAAGGCTGACGCAATTGCGCGTCCTGCCGCAACCAAAACGGATGGGTGCGATAAAAAAAAGAACGACCGTTCTTTTCCGGGCATTGTAGGGGCTGGATGGCACCTGGCGACCGCGCTTTGTCCCAGGTGGGACAAGCGCCTAGACCTCGAGCCACTCCTTGCGGGTCTGCGCGTCGGCACGCAGCTGCTCGGGGGTGCCTTCGAACACGATGCCACCATGTCCCATGACCAGGGTGCGGTCGGAGATCGCCATGGCGATGGTGAGCTTCTGCTCTATGAGCAGGACCGAAATCCCGCGGTCCTTGAGCAGCCGCAGGTACTCGCCCACCAGTTCGACGATCTTCGGCGCCAGGCCCTCGGTGGGCTCGTCGATGATGATCAGGTCCGGGTCGCCCATCAGGGTGCGGCACAAGGTCAGCATCTGCTGCTCGCCGCCGGACAACACGCCGGCTTCGGTGTGTTGCCGCTCCTTGAGGCGCGGAAACATGCGGTACATGTCGTCGAAGGTCCAGCGGGTGCCCTCGTGCGCCTTGGCGCCGCTCTTCTTCTGCCCGAGCAGCAGGTTCTGGTGCACCGTCAGCGTCGGGAAGATATCGCGATTCTCCGGCACATAACCGATCCCCAGATGCGCCACCTCGAACGCCTTCTTGTTCTCCAGTGACTCGCCTTTCCATAACATCTGGCCCTGCCACTGCACCAGGCCCATGATCGCCTTGGCCGTGGTCGAGCGCCCCGAGCCATTGCGTCCGAGCAATGCGACGATTTCACCGGGTTGCACGCCGAAGCTGACACCGTGCAACACATGGCTCTTGCCATAAAAGGCGTGCAGGTCGTGGATCTTCAACATCGTCAGTGGCCTCCCGCCTGGCTGTCGGCGACCGAAGATCCGAGATAGGCCTCCTGCACACGGGCATTCGCACGCACCGCGTCGGGCGCGTCGAAAGCCAGCACTTCTCCGTAGACCACCACCGCGATCTTGTCGGCCAGGCCAAACACGACGCCCATGTCGTGTTCGACCGTCAGCAGCGTCTTGCCGATGGTCACTTCCTTGATCAAACCGATGAAGCGGCTGGTCTCGCTCCTGCTCATGCCGGCGGTCGGCTCGTCGAGCAGGATCACGTTGGCCCCGCCGGCAATGGTGATGCCGATCTCGAGCGCGCGCTGTTCGGCGTAAGTCAGGTTCATGGCCAGCACATCGTGCTTGTGGTCGAGCTTGATCATCGCCATCAAAGCGTCGGCGCGCTGGTTCGCGTCGTCGAGGTCGGCCAGGAATTTCAGGAACGTGTATTTGTACCCGAGGCTCCACAACACACCGCAACGCAGGTTCTCGAACACGCTGAGTTTGGGAAAGATATTCGTGATCTGGAAGCTGCGCGACAGTCCCAGGCGGTTGATCTCGAACGGGCGCTTGCCATTGATGCGCTGCCCGTTGAGCAACACGTCGCCAGAGGTCGGTTCGAAGCGCCCGCTGATCAGGTTGAACAGGGTCGACTTGCCGGCACCGTTGGGGCCGATGACCGCGATGCGTTCTCCAGGCTGGACCGAGAGGTTCACGCCACGGATGATCTCCGTCTTCCCGAAGCTCTTGCGCAGGTCC
>JANLQZ010000121.1:0-2264 GCA_031368125.1 Betaproteobacteria bacterium | reverse complement strand
CAGTGCTCCACATACGAGGCCCCGAAATGGTTGCCCATGTACTTGATGCTGGTGTCCCAGACCCGGCGCACCGAAACGCCTTTTCCACTGCTGGCCGACTGGCCCCACGCCTTGCGTGTGCCCCAGTCTTCGCGCCGGCCGTATCGCAGCGTCATCGAGGGCAGCAGCGATTCGAGTTTGCCCTGGTCGCCGACCACGATGATCTGCTCGCTGTCGACCGAATTCTCGGCGAACATGCACAGGTCCAGCAATGCCCGCGCGCCGCTGGGGTATTCGACGATCACGTAGGCGCTGTCCAGGATATCTGGCACGCGCCCGCCGTAGGACTCGTCGAGGTGGTTCACGCGTTGCCCGCCCGAGGCATAGACCGACACCGGCCTTTCCTGCAGGACCAGATCCATCAAATTGAAGTAGTGGCAACATTTCTCGACCAGGGTGCCGCCGGTGTTGGCGCTGAAGCGGTTCCAGTCGTCGACCTTCGGGTAGAAGGGTTCGCGGTGCTCGCGGATGGCCACCTGGTGCACCTGCCCGACCGCTCCGGCATGTGCCATGCGCAGCATCTCGGCCACTGGCGGCATGTAGCGGTACTCCTGCGCCACCCAAACCATGGGCTGGCGCCCGCGGGCGCGTTGCACCAGTTCCAGGCAATCCTCGACGCGGGTGCACAGCGGCTTTTCGATCAGGATGTGTGCATCGGTCGCGAGCGCATCGCGCACCACGCCGAAATGGGTATGGTTGGGCGTCGAGATCACCAGCGCGTCGAAGGACTTGCTGGCCAGCAACTCCTGGTAGCTGTCGAAAACCAGCGGCTGCCCTGGAATCAGTGCCACCGCCGCGTCGCGGCTGGCCTGGTTCGGGTCGGCGATGGCCGTGACCTCGGTCGCATCGAGTGTCTTGATGTTCTCTATGTGCTCGCGGCCCATGCTGCCGCAGCCAATGATGCCGTAGCGCAGTTTGTGTTGCATTGGATTGACCCCTGCTCTCAGTAGCCCTGGGCGTGGTTCTTGACATCCATAACCCGGATGGTCGAGAGCGTGGCCGCACAGGCGCGCATCATCAGTCCCAGATCCGACGCCACTCCGATGTAGTCGAAGCCTGCCTCGCGGTAGGTTGCGACCGCCTCGGTGGTGCCACCCACGGTGCCGATCGGCAGCCCCTGCGCATGGCAGCGCTTGACGCTCTGCGCCATCACCGCCACTACCTCCGGGTGCAACAGGTCGCCCACGTGGCCCATGGCGCCACTGAGGTCGCCCGGGCCGATGAAGATCGAGTCCACGCCATCGACCTGCGCTATTTCTTCCAGCCGGTCCATGGCCTCGGGCGATTCGATCTGCACGATCACCGAAACGCCGTCGTTGGCCACCTTGAAATAGTCCTTGACCGTGCCAAAACGCGAACCCCGGCTCATGGCCGCCATGCCGCGCACCCCGGTGGGCGGGTACTTGCAGGCCGCCACCGCCTTCTTCGCCTCATCCGCGTTCTGGACGAACGGGAACAGAATGGTCTGAGCCCCGGCGTCGAGCAGCCGCTTGACCATCACGGTGTCGTTCCACGGAATACGCGTGATCGGCAACATCGCGGTGCCGGCCACCGCCTGCAGCATCCGGACCAGGCCGGACAGGTCGAGCGGCGTGTGTTCCATGTCGATCACGGCCCAGTCGAATCCGGCGCAGCCGACGGCCTCGGCCATCAGCGGCGAGGCCGACATGACAAAGGTGCCGACCGGGTAACCGGCGGCGTGGTCCTGGCGCGCCAGGAGCTGGTGAAAGGGGTTGTTCATGCCTGTCGAAGCCTCAAAAAATCACCGGTTCGGGTGTCGGCTCGGTGCCTTGCAGGAAGTCGAAATCGCAACCTTCGTGCGCCTGCGTGACGTGTTGCTGGTACAGCCTGGTGAAGCCGCGCCGGAACGGCTGCGCCGGTGCGCTCCAGGCGGCGCGCCGGCGCGCCAGTTCCTCGTCGCCCACATGCAGGTGCAACCTGCGCGCGGCCACGTCGAGTTCGATCAGGTCACCGGTATGCACCAGCGCCAGCGGACCGCCGACCGCGCTTTCGGGCGCAATGTGCAGTACGCAGGTGCCGTAGTGGGTGCCGCTCATGCGCGCGTCGCTCAGGCGCAGCATGTCGCGCACGCCCGCCTTCAGAAGTTTCTTCGGCAACGGCAGGTTGCCCCATTCCGGCATGCCGGGCGCGCCCACCGGCCCCGCGTTGCGCAGCACCAGCACCGTGTTTTCGTCGCAGTCCAGTGCCTCGTCCGCCATCGCCGC
>JANLQZ010000097.1:0-1608 GCA_031368125.1 Betaproteobacteria bacterium | reverse complement strand
CGCGAGCCTGGGGCTGGGGGTGGTCGCAGAAGGCGTCGAGACCACGGGCCAGCACCAGTTCCTGCTGGCCATTGGTTGCCACGCCTTCCAGGGTTATTTCATCGGCAGGCCCTGCGCCGTGGCGGAGTTCGAAGCTTTTGTGCAGGCAAGCCGCTCCCCCGCAGGGTGAGCCGGCTGGCGCCACCGCGCCCGCACCTGGCCCGAGTGGCGCTGGCAGGTGCCGGTGGCCACTGCCAAGGCGTCTCTGTCGACGCCTGCGCGCGCGGTGTCGCCATCGCGCTGCAACCGATCACACGCCGGCCATCCGGGCGCCACGCCACCGGTCGGTTCTCCTGCCCGCCGACAGGCACATGATCTTCGGCACATGATTTTCGGCACATGACCTCCGGTTGTGCGGCGGAATTCGCGGTGCAATAATGAACCGGTGTCACGCGGTTGCGGGCTCGAGGAGCCGGCCGGCCGCGCGACGACGGTGTTATGGGCGCGACGATGGTTTCCCTCGTGCAAAAGACCCGGCTCACGCTGGTGTTGTGGCTCGCCTGCCTGTTGGCATCTCCGTGGGCCGGCGCCACGCCCGCGCCGGTGCTGCTGCTGCGGCTGGAGGGCGCGATCGGCCCTGCCAGCGCCGACTACGTCGTGCGCGGCATCCTGCGCGCCGAACAGGACGGGGCGCAACTGGTGCTGTTGCGCATCGACACCCCGGGCGGGCTCGACACCTCGATGCGCCAGATCATCCGGGCGATTCTCGCGTCCGGGGTGCCGGTGGCAAGTTTCGTGGCGCCCGGCGGCGCGCGGGCGGCCAGTGCCGGCACCTACATCCTCTACGCCAGCCATGTGGCTGCGATGGCGCCCGGGACCAACCTGGGTGCGGCCACGCCGGTGGCGATCGGCTTCCCCGGCCTGGGTGCGCCCCGCACGCCGGCGGATTCCCCGCCGGGCAAGGACCCGGCCCCGGACAAGGACAAGGACAAGCACAAGGACAAGGATGGCACGGGCACAGGCGGCGCCGACAAGGCTGACAGCCGCACGCCCGCCGAAGCTGGCAAGACCACTGATCTGCCCAAGGACGCTATGGGCCGCAAGGCGGTCAACGATGCCGCGGCCTACATACGCGGTTTGGCGCAGTTGCGCGGCCGCAACGTGGCGTGGTCGGAACAGGCCGTGCG
The DNA here is from genome assembly GCA_031368125.1 of Betaproteobacteria bacterium. Classification (GTDB taxonomy): domain Bacteria; phylum Pseudomonadota; class Gammaproteobacteria; order Burkholderiales; family Burkholderiaceae_C; genus CAISIP01. The sequence goes on along the minus strand of JANLQZ010000097.1, from coordinate 442 downwards.
CGAAGGACTCAGCCTGTCTGCCGACGAAGCCCTCAAGCTGCACGTGGTCGACTACGTGGCCGACGACACGGACCACCTGCTGCAGCAGTTGCACGGCCGGAAACTGAACCTCCAGGGCGTGGAAAGGACGCTGGCGACTGCAGGCGCGGCGCAGTTGCGCTACGAGCCCGACTGGCGCGTGAAGCTGCTGTCGATCATCACCGACCCGAGTATCGCCATGCTGCTGATGCTGGCCGGGGTCTACGGCCTGTTCTTCGAATTCTCCAGCCCGGGTATGGTCGCGCCCGGGGTGATTGGCGCCATCAGCCTGCTGTTGGCGTTGTATGGCTTCCAGTTGCTGCCGGTCAACTATGCGGGCCTGGTGCTGATCGCACTGGGGCTGGCCTTCATGGTGGCGGAAGTCTTCCTGCCCAGCTTCGGGGCGCTGGGTATCGGCGGCATC
>JANLQZ010000054.1:0-1502 GCA_031368125.1 Betaproteobacteria bacterium | reverse complement strand
CATTTTGAGCGCGTTGTTCGAAACCATGAAATTCTCCTTCGGAAGCGATTGGGACTGAATCATCCTGCCAAATAGCCTCAGGGTCCAATGAAATCGTCCTACACTATTAAGTCCAAAAAGACATCAATCAAGGATCTTGATAACGAGCCATCCCATGCCGCATTCCGAGAACCACCTGCGCACCCGTCCGATCTCCGCCGGCCACCTGCGCGCCTTCGAGGCGGTTGCGCGCCATCTCAACTTCCGGGCCGCGTCCGATGAGTTGTCGCTGACGCAAAGCGCGGTCAGCCGCCAGATCCAGGCGATGGAGGGCGAGGTCGGCGTGGCGCTGTTCCTGCGTCACACGCGCGCGGTCGAACTCACCGGCGCCGGCGCGCAATTGCTGCGCGCCGTCCTACCGTCGCTGGAGCGGCTCGACGGCGCGGTGCGCCTGATCCGGCGCAGCGCCGGCCGCAAGAGCGTGGCGATCAGCACCTGGGCGTCGTTCGCGTCGATGTGGCTGATACCGCGGCTCGAAGCTTTCCAGAGCGACCACCCCGACATCGACATCCGCATCGACGCCACCGATACGCCGGTCGACCTGGATACCGCCGACGTGGACATTGCGCTGCGTTATGCGCGCGCGGGCTCCGTGCCCGCCAGCGCGATCCGCCTGTTCGGCGAGCAGTTGACCCCGGTGGCCAGCCCGTGGCTGCTCAAGAGCGGCCACGCCCTGGCGCGCGGCAGCGACCTGGCGCATTTCGCGCTGATCGAGGCCAGCGACGGGCACCGCAACCAGAACCTGGAGTGGCTGGCCTGGCGCCGCTGGCTCGACGCCAACGAGTTCCGCAAACTGGAGCCCAAGCGCTGGCTGTATTTCAACTATGCGCACCAGATCGCGCAGGCCGCCCTCACCGGCCAGGGTATCGCGCTGGCCCGCATGCCGCTGGTGGCCGACAGCCTGGCCAGTGGCGACCTGGTCGAGGTGCTGCCCGGCATGCGGCTCGACTCGCCGCTGGTGTATTGGCTCATCATCGGCCCGCGCGCCGCCGCACGGCCGGAGATCACGGCGTTTTGCGATTGGCTGCAAGCCCAGGCTGCACGCACCCGGGTGGCGATCGGAGAGCAGCCACCGGACCGCGCCGCCCCTGTCGCCCCCAGTGGCGCGAAGCCGAAGCCGCGCGGGGCGGCGCGCATCGCGTAGGCTCCATGCGCGTCAGGTCGTCGGTTGCTGCTGGCAGCCGCCCGCCTACATCGGCCAGACGGCGCCGTTTTCGTTCAGGATCGCGTCGAGCGGAATGTCGTGGGGCTGCGGTTCGAAATCGGGCAGGAATCCGCTGGTAAAACCCAGGCCCACGGTAAAGGGCCGGGGCTGCAGCGTAGCCAGGGTGCGGTCGTAGAAACCGCCGCCGTATCCGAGCCGGTAACCGCCTGGCCCGTAACCGACACAGGCCACGAACAGCACCGTCGGCACGATCACTTCGGTGTCTTTGGGTTTGGGGATGCCGTAGGCGTCTTCCTCC
>JANLQZ010000047.1:0-5004 GCA_031368125.1 Betaproteobacteria bacterium | reverse complement strand
GCTACCAAATTTTGTCAAGTTGGCGGAAGCCTATGGGCACGTCGGCATGTTGATAGAGCGGCCGCAGGACGTCGAGCCGGCTCTGCGCGAGGCGCGCAAACTCAAGGACCGGACCGTATTCATGGATTTCCGGACCGATCCGACCGAGAACGTGTTTCCGATGGTCAAGGCGGGTATGGGTATCACGGAGATGCTGCTTGGATCGGAGGACCTTTGAGCCCACATGAAGCGAGGGGGCCACGCCGCATCACTGCGTCGTTCATTCTCGAAGCACCGAACCCCGCTGATCAGACGCCTATTCTCCGCGCCGCGGCACGCATCCCTGATCCCGGTCCCAAAACCTATTGATGAGTCTATTGCCTGCCAAGCCTGTTTGTTACCGCAGACAGGGGAGGGTAGCGAAAAGAGGAGTCCAGATGAAACACATAATTGCAGTACTGTTGGAAAACGAGCCCGGTGCGTTGTCCCGGGTGGTCGGGTTGTTCTCGGCACGCGGCTACAACATCGAATCCCTGACAGTCGCACCCACCGAGGATCCGAGCCTGTCACGCATGACGATACAGACCACCGGGTCCGACGATGTGATCGAGCAGATCACGAAACACCTCAACCGCCTGATCGAGGTTGTCAAGGTGGTGGACCTGACGGAAGGGGCTTATACCGAGCGTGAGTTGATGATGGTCAAAGTACGGGCAGTGGGCAAGGAGCGCGAAGAGATGAAACGCATGGCCGATATTTTTCGGGGGCGGATCATCGACGTCACGGAGAAGAGCTACACCATCGAACTCACCGGTGTGCAGTCGAAAAACGATGCCTTTCTTGAGGCCATCGAGCGCAGTGCGATTCTTGAGACCGTCCGTACCGGCTCCAGTGGCATAGGACGTGGCGAGCGGATTTTGCGGGTTTGATTTTATTGTTTAAGGAGAAGAGATTGAAAGTCTATTACGACAAGGATTGCGATCTGAGCCTGATCAAGGGCAAGACAGTGGCGATTATTGGGTATGGCAGCCAGGGACATGCACACGCACAGAACCTGAATGACAGCGGAGTCAAGGTGGTGGTCGGACTGCGCAAGGGTGGCGTCTCGTGGCCCAAAGTCGAAAAGGCCGGCCTGAAAGTGGCTGAAGTGGCTGATGCGGTGAAAGCGGCAGACGTGGTCATGGTGCTGCTGCCGGACGAACATATCGGGACCGTCTACAAGGAAGAGGTCGAACCCAATATCAAGAGCGGGGCGTCGCTGGTGTTCGCGCATGGATTCAATGTGCATTACGGCTTGGTCACGCCACGGGCCGACCTGGACGTGTGGATGGTCGCGCCCAAAGCTCCCGGACACACGGTTCGCCACACCTATACCCAAGGTGGGGGGGTGCCCCATCTGATAGCGATCGCCCAGGACAAATCTGGCCGTACCCGCGATCTTGCGTTGAGTTATGCAATGGCCAATGGTGGCGGCAAGGCCGGGATCATCGAAACCAATTTCCGTGAGGAAACCGAGACCGACTTGTTTGGTGAACAGGCGGTTCTGTGCGGCGGCACGGTCGAATTGATCAAGGCGGGGTTCGAAACCCTGGTTGAAGCCGGATACGCGCCAGAGATGGCGTACTTCGAATGTCTGCATGAACTCAAATTGATCGTGGACATGATTTATGAAGGCGGCATTGCCAACATGAATTACTCGATTTCCAACAATGCTGAATACGGCGAATACGTCACCGGACCGAAGATCGTCACATCGGCCACCAAGGACGCAATGCGCCAGTGTCTGAAGGACATCCAGAGCGGCGACTATGCCAAGAGTTTCATCCTGGAAAACAAGGCCGGCGCACCGACCCTGCTGAGCCGCCGTCGCTTGACAGCCGAGCACCAGATCGAAACCGTCGGTGAGACGCTGCGTGCAATGATGCCGTGGATCAAGAAGAATAAATTGGTCGATCAAACGCGCAATTAGCGTCTTCCAGTTCCTGATCAATTAAGGCCACCGCGGTGGCCTTTTTGTGTCATGGCCATTGGGTCAGGCGCAGCGCGGTGGGGGCCTGACTTACACTGGGCGAAAACTGCCGATTGGCGGCTGGACCGGTCTGCCGTGCAGGCCCAAAAATCCCGATGGTCGCGGCTCTCGGTGCCGGGAAGACGGTCTGTTTATCGGTACTCAATCGCGCCCAAATGACAGGGTCGGAGGTTTCAACATGCCAGACAGTATGGATTCGGAACTGGGCGACGGCGACACGCTCGTCATTCGCAAGCGCCGCAAGGGCATCTACATCCTGCCCAACCTGGTGACGCTGGCGGCGTTGTTCGGCGGCTTTTATTCAATCGTGATGGCGATGAATGGCCGCTTCGACATGGCCGCCATCGGGGTTTTTTGCGCCATGGTGCTAGACAGCCTCGATGGGCGTGTCGCACGCATGACCAATACGCAGAGCGCCTTCGGTGAGCAGATGGATTCGTTGTCGGACATGGTGTCGTTTGGCGCCGCGCCAGCGCTCATTTCGTATGAATGGGCCTTGCGGGGGCTGGGCCGTTGGGGCTGGATCGCGGCATTTGTCTACTGTGCGTGCGCCGCCTTGCGACTGGCGCGATTCAATGTCAACACGGCGGTCGTCGACAAGCGCTATTTTCAGGGGCTGCCGTCGCCCGCCGCTGCCGCGCTGATAGCCGGGTTCATCCTGCTGATGACCGAACAGGGCATCAAGGGCCCGAGCGTCGCATGGCCAATGTTCGGGCTGGCTCTTTATGCGGGTCTGACCATGGTGACCAACGTGCCGTTCTACAGTTTCAAGGATATCGGCATGAAAAAGAGCGTACCTTTTGTCGTGATCGTCCTGGTGGCACTGGCCATCGGCGCCATCAGCATCGAACCTGCCTCGGTCATGCTTGCCGTCTTCGTGGCTTATGGTGTGAGTGGTTATGTGATCTACATCTGGCGCAAGGCCAAGGGCGTGCAGACCAGCGTCATCAGTACCTCGACCGACGAACCCGACGAGCGCGGATTGCATTGAGTTGGTCGAGCACGCCGGCAAGTCGGCGCGGCGCCGCAGATTTTGTGCTACATTGTCGGCATGAAACTGAACGCGCTGGCGCTACTACTGCAACCCATTTACGGGCGAAGACGGTAGCGTGCGCTAATCGATCAAACGGCTCGTATGCACCAGCAACGAGCCGTTTTGTTTTGGGTTGCTGGTTTGGCGAAACCAAGGAAACATGATGCTAAAACAACCTGGCAAAACACCCAGTGCCCCAGTGCTGATCCCGCCGGACGATCGGCTATGTACCGACTTCTTGTTGCGGCCCACCCCCTGGTGCCAGCGCACCACGTCCACCCCCGAATTCAGGAGCCTCGCATGAACGACAAATTGATTATTTTTGACACCACCTTGCGTGATGGCGAGCAATCGCCCGGTGCGTCGATGACGCGGGATGAGAAACTGCGTATTGCAAGGCAACTCGAGCGCCTGCGGGTGGATGTGATCGAAGCCGGGTTCGCGGCCAGTTCGAACGGAGATTTCGAGGCCGTTCAGGCGATTGCGAATGCAATCAAGGACTCGACGATCTGTTCCCTTTCGCGTGCCAACGACCGCGACATTTCGCGTGCCGCAGAAGCCTTGCGCGGCGCCGGCAATGCCCGGATCCATACCTTCATCGCCACTTCCGCGCTGCACATGGAGAAAAAGCTGCGCATGACGCCCGACCAGGTATTCGAGCAGGCACGACAGGCAGTCCGTTTTGCGCGCAATCTGGTGGCGGATGTGGAGTTCAGCCCGGAGGACGGTTATCGCAGTGACGTTGATTTCCTGTGCCGCGTTATCGAGGCAGCCATCGCGGAGGGTGCGACCACGATCAACGTGCCGGACACCGTGGGTTACGCCATTCCCGAGTTGTACGGTGATTTCATCAGGACACTGCGCGAACGCATTCCCAACAGCGACAAGGTGGTCTGGTCGGTGCATTGCCACAACGACCTCGGGATGGCAGTCGCCAATTCGCTGGCCGGGGTAAAGATTGGTGGCGCGCGTCAGGTCGAGTGCACGATCAACGGGTTGGGCGAACGCGCTGGCAACTGCTCGCTGGAAGAGGTCGTCATGGCGGTGAAAACCCGCAAGGATTATTTTGGCCTGGACATGCGTATTGATACCCAGCACATCCTTGCGGCCAGCCGCATGGTCAGCCAGACCACCGGTTTTGTGGTGCAGCCCAACAAGGCCGTCGTGGGTGCGAACGCCTTTGCCCATGCCTCGGGCATCCACCAGGACGGCGTACTCAAGGCCCGAGATACCTATGAGATCATGCGCGCCGAAGACGTTGGCTGGTCCGCCAACAAGATCGTATTGGGTAAGCTCAGCGGCCGCAATGCCTTCAAGCGACGCCTGGTCGAACTTGGCGTGGCGATGGAAAGCGAAGCCGACGTCAACACCGCCTTCGCCCGCTTCAAGGAACTGGCGGACCGAAAGAGCGAGATCTTTGATGAAGACATCCTTGCGCTGGTGAGCGACGAAAGCGTGACCCACGACAACGAACACTACGGCTTCGTGTCGCTCTCGCAGCAAAGCGAAACCGGTGAACGCCCGCATGCAACGATCGTGATCACCGTGGAAGGCAAGGAGGTCAAGGGCACGTCGGACGGCAATGGCCCTGTAGATGCGTCCCTCAAGGCGATCGAAACGCATGTCAAGAGCGGTGCCGAAATGGTCCTGTACTCGGTCAATGCGATCAGCGGCTCCACCGAAAGCCAGGGAGAGGTGACAGTGAGGCTGCAAAGCAGTGGGCGGGTGGTCAACGGCGTGGGCGCCGACCCCGATATCGTGGTTGCGTCGGCCAAGGCATACCTTAGTGCGCTCAACAAGTTACACAGCAAAGCTGAGAGAGTGTCGGCACAAGGCTAGGATTAGCGGCCAAATTACCTGGCAACGTAAACATTCGGCGAACCCGTTGCCGGTCGGCTATGCGCAAAGCACGGTGGCGAAGTTTTTGCGCAAGGGGTACAGCCAGATATCTTTGATGGGGATG
>JANLQZ010000257.1:0-3517 GCA_031368125.1 Betaproteobacteria bacterium | reverse complement strand
GTATTTTCTACCGGTTTCCTGGTTCGGCAAGCCGTCTTTACCGGCTGTTTCCTCGAACGCCGCATAGGCGTCTGCGCTGAGCACTTCCGCCCACTTGTAGCTGTAGTACCCGGCCGCATAACCGCCAGCAAAGATATGGCTGAATGTGTGGGCGATGCGGCTCCAGCCCGGCGGCTGAACCACCGCCACTTCCTCACGCACCCGGTCCAGCAAGGGCGTGATGCTTTCGGCTGGATCGTGCGTTGTGTGCAACAGGATGTCGAACAGCGACAACTCGATCTGGCGCAGGGTCTGCATCCCGCTCTGGAAGTTCCTCGCGGACAGCAGTTTGTCGAACAACTCCCGCGGCAGTGGCGCGCCGGTATCGACATGGGCCGTCATCTGGCGCAGCACATCCCACTCCCAGCAGAAATTTTCCATGAACTGGCTTGGCAGCTCCACCGCGTCCCATTCCACCCCGCTGATACCCGACACCTGCCGTTCACTGACCTGCGTGAGCATGTGCTGCAGTCCGTGCCCGAATTCATGGAACAGCGTTGTCACGTCGTCATGGCTGAGCAGGGCGGGCCTGTGCACACCGTCGACCAGCATGCCATCGGCGAAATTGCATACCAGCTGCGCCACCGGCGTCTGAAGCTGGTGGTTGTCGGGTCGCAACCAGCGCCCGCGTGCGTCGTCCATCCAGGCACCGCCGCGCTTGCCGCTTCGGGCGGCGCTGTCGAGGTAGAACTGGCCCACCAACTCCGCCGCCGGTGCCAGACCGTGGGCATCGCGCGACCGCTCCGCCAGCCGCTCGATGCGGTAAAACCCGACGCCGGGGTGCCACACGGGCGCTACGTCGGGCCGGATGACGACGTCGAACAGGTTTTCGACAATCTTGAAAAGACCGCTCAGAACCTTCGGTAACGGAAAATACTGCCTGACTTCCTGTTCGCTGAAGGCGAAACGCGCCTCCTTGAGCTTCTCGCTGATGTACGGCAAGTCCCATGGCTCGGCGTCGGGCAGTCCGAGCTTGTGCGTGGCGAACGAACGCAATTCGGCGAGATCCTTCTGCGCAAACGGCCGGGCCCTGGCCGCCAGGTCACGCAGGAATTCGGTGACCTGCTGCGGTGACTGCGCCATCTTGGGTGTCAGCGAGAGTTGCCCGAAGTTGTCAAAGCCAAGCAGCCGGGCCTCCTCGGCGCGCAGGGCCAGCATTTCGCCGATCAACGCAGTGTTATCCAATTCCTTCAGGTCGTCCTCGGCCTGATCCGATGCGCGCGTCACGTAGGCCCGGTACAGGGTCTGGCGCAACGCACGATCGTGCGCGAATTGCATCACCGGCAGGTAACAGGGCATCTTCAGGCTGAGCTTGTAACCGTCCTTGCCCAATTCCCGGGCCGCCTGCAGCGCCGTTTGGCACACGTCGAGCGGCACGCCGCCGATCTCGGCCTCGCTCGCGTAGTACGCAAAGCGGTCGGTCGCGTCGAGCGCGTTCTCGCTGAACTTCTGGCTGAGTTCGGCCTGGCGTTCCTGGATCGCCGCGAACCGTTCACGCGCGTCGCCCCGGAGTTCAGCGCCGCCGAGCACGAAGTCGCGCAGCGCGTTCTTGTGGGCCTGGCGCTGCTCGGCGTTGAGTGAACCAGGATCGATCGCCTTGTACTTCGCATACAGCTGTTCGTCGGCGCCAAGGCGGGTCCAGAATTCGGTCACCTTGGGCAGCGCCAGGTTGTAGGCCGCCCGCAACTCGGGCGTGTCGGCCACATTGTTGAGATGGCTCACCGCGCCCCAGGCGCGCCCCAGTTTCTCGGTGGCAACGTCCAGTATCGACCCGATCCGGTCCCAGTCGGGCGGGAAATCGGCGGCCGTCACCGCCTGCAGCGCGGTGTTCGCTTCGGACAGCAGCTGGTCCACGGCCGGGACCACATGGGCCGGCGTTATCTGGTCAAACAGCGGCAGGTCACTGTTCAAAAGGAGTGGGTTCATGGTCGTAGGCCTTTCGGTGTTCCGGCTCCAGAACCGGGCCCTGCGCAAGTGGGGGCGATTGCCGCGGTCTAAAGGGGCCCGGCGGCGCGTTCGGCGGCTTCCAGCGTGTTGACCAGCAACATCGTGATCGTCATGGGGCCGACGCCACCGGGAACGGGCGTGATGAAGCCGGCTACCTTCTGCACTGCCGCGAAATCGACGTCACCACACAACTTGCCTTCGTCATTGCGGTTCATGCCGACGTCGATCACGACCGCGCCTGGCTTGACCATGTCCGCCGTCAGGACGTTGCGACGCCCGACCGCGGCCACCACCACATCGGCCAGCAGCGTATGTTTCTTGAGGTCGGCTGTTGCACTGTGGCATACCGTGACTGTCGCATTCTGCTGCAGCAGCATCAGTGCCATCGGCTTGCCCACGGTATTGCTGCGGCCGATCACGACCGCATGTTTGCCGCGCAGGCTGATGCCGGTGGACGCGATCAGTTTCATGCAGCCGTACGGGGTGCACGGATTGAAGCCCGGTGCACCCGTCATCAATTCGCCGGCGCTCAGGGTTGAATAACCATCCACGTCCTTGGCGGTTGCAATGGCCTCGATCACCCGGTACGGATCTATGTGCTTGGGCAATGGCATCTGGACCAGGATGCCATGGATCGCGGGGTCGCGATTGAGCGCCTCGACGCGTGCCAGCAATTCCGCCTCGGACAGCGCTGCATCATATTTTTCAAATACCGAGTGCAAGCCGGCGTCCTGGCAGGCCTTGACCTTGTTGCGCACATAGACCTGACTGGCCGGGTCTTCTCCAACCAGAATCACCGCCAGCCCTGGGCGCGCGTGGCGCGCCGTCAGCGCGGCCGCACGTTGCGCGACCTCCGCCCGCATTTGCCTGGACAGGGCGTTTCCGTCGATGGTCCGGCCGAACTCTTGGTGTGTCATCTTGTCGGGTTGGGTAAGTCAGGGAATCTGCGCGAACGCACCTGGCGCCGGCGTCATCGCGCAGCGGCGCGGGTTCAAGGCTTGGTGGCGTTTTGCCCCAGCGCGATCTTGAGCAGATCGGCAACCGTATTGGCGTTGAGCTTTTCCATGATGTTGGCCCGGTGTGCTTCCACGGTCTTGATGCTGATGCCAAGGTCATCGGCGATCTGCTTGTTGAGCCGACCGGCCACGATACGTTCGAGGACCTGGGACTCGCGCAGCGTGAGTTTGGACAACAGGGCATCGCGGCTGGCCGCCAGCTGATGGTCTGCGAACGAGCCCTTGGCGTGTTCCAGCATGCGCTCGACCAGACCTACCAACTGGTCTTCCTTGAACGGCTTCTGGATGAAATCCATCGCGCCCTTTTTCATCGTGTCCACCGCCATCGGGACGTCGCCATGGCCGGTGATGAAGACGATCGGCAGCGGCGAATGGTGTTCGATCAGGCGGTTTTGAAGTTCCAGCCCGGTCATTCCACCCATGCGGATGTCCACGATCAGGCAGGCAACTTCGCGCGCGTCGTAGCGGCTGAGAAACGACTCGGCAGAGTCGAAACAACGCACCCGGTAGTCCTT
>JANLQZ010000001.1:0-2152 GCA_031368125.1 Betaproteobacteria bacterium | reverse complement strand
GGAGGTCGAGATCGAGACGCCGCTGGAAAAGATGACCGGCACCATGATCGACGGCAAGAAGCTGGTGCTGGTGTCGATACTGCGCGCCGGCACCGGCATCCTGGACGGCATGCTGACGGTCGTGCCGGGCGCACGCGTGGGGCATATCGGCCTGTACCGCGACCCCAAGACACTGCAGGCGGTCGAGTACTACTTCAAGATGCCCAAGGACATGCACGAACGCGATGTGGTGGTGGTCGACCCGATGCTGGCGACCGGCAATTCGGCCGTGGCCGCGATCGACCGCGTCAAGGCGCTCAAGCCTAAATCGATCAAGTTCCTGTGCCTGCTGACCTGCCCGGAAGGCCTCGCGACGATGTACCAGGCCCATCCCGATGTGCCGGTGTATACCGCCGCCGTGGACCGCCAGCTCAACGACCACGGCTACATCCTGCCCGGGCTGGGCGACGCGGGCGACCGCATCTTCGGCACCCAATAGCCCGACGCAGCGCCGCCGGCCAACCTTGGCCCGCGCGTCGGGCGCGCCGCGTTGCGGCCGCGGTCGCGCCGGCCGCGGCGAGCGACGCTGCACGCGCAGGCACACCATTGAGGTACATCAATGGCGCGCGGGCCGGCCGCCGTATGCTGTGCAGCACGCGTGCGCGGTTCCACTCCCGACCGCGTTGACATGCTCGCAACGCGGTTGCCGCACAGGAATACACGATGTTCGAAGCAGCAGAGATCGGCAACAAGCTTTCCAGGGGCGAGTTCAAGCGCATCGAACCGCAATTGCGCACCGACCTGCTGGATGCCCAGTACGCGTTGTCGAAGAATGCGAAATTCCCGGTCATCATCCTGATCTCGGGCGTGCGCGGCGCCGGCAAGGGCGAAACCGTGAACCTGCTCAACGAATGGATGGACCCGCGCCATATCCATACCCACGCCTTCGACAATCCGACCGACGAGGAACGCGAGCGCCCGCCGATGTGGCGTTACTGGCGCGCCCTGCCGCCCAAGGGCAAGATCGGCATGTTGTTCGGTTCCTGGTACACGGCGCCCATCATCGACCGGGTGTTCAAGCGTTCACGGCCCAGCGACCTGGTGCAGTCGGTGGATGAGATCTGCCGCTTCGAGCGCATGCTGGCCGACGACGGCGCCCTGTTGCTCAAGTTCTGGTTCCACCTCTCGAAGAAGCGCCAGAGCGACCGGCTGAAAGCCTTGCAGGCCGACCCGAAGACCCGTTGGCGCGTGACCGAGCGCGACTGGGATTTCTTCAAGTACTACGACCGCTTCTACCGCATCAGCGAGGACACGCTGCAGAAGACCAGCCTGGCGTGGTCGCCGTGGACCGTGGTCGAAGGCTCCGACCCGGAGTACCGCGTGGCCACGGTAGCGCGTACCCTGCTGGCCGCCATGCGTGCGCGCCTTGCCGCCAGCGGCGGCAAGGCCGTATCGCAACCGCTTGCCGCGGCGCCGCCGCTGGTTCCCGTCGCCCCCGGCAAGGACCTGCTGAGCCAGCTCGACCTGTCCCGCAGCCTGCCCAAGAAACGCTACGAAACCGAATTGCGCAAGCAGCAGCAGCGCCTGGCCCTGTTGACCCGGCACCCGAAATTCCACGAACACACGGTGATCGCGGTGTTCGAGGGCATGGACGCCGCCGGCAAGGGTGGCGCGATCCGCCGCATCACCGGAGCGATCGACGCTCGGCTGTACCGCATCATTCCGATTGCCGCGCCCACCGACGAGGAGCGGGCACAGCCCTATTTGTGGCGCTTCTGGCGCCATGTGCCGATGAAAGGCCGCTTCACCATCTACGACCGAAGCTGGTACGGCCGGGTGCTGGTCGAACGGGTGGAGAAATTCGCGAGCCAGGCCAGCTGGTCGCGCGCCTACTCGGAGATCAACGATTTCGAGGAGCAGCTGACGCACAACGGTGGCATCGTCGTGAAGTACTGGCTGCAGATCTCCAAGGACGAGCAACACCGGCGTTTCAAGGAGCGCGAAGCGACACTGCACAAGCAGTTCAAGATCACCGCAGAGGACTGGCGCAACCGCCGACAGTGGGCCGGATACCAGCTCGCCGCGGCCGAGATGGTCGCACGCACGAGCAGCTCGACCGCGCCGTGGACGCTGGTCCCGTCGAACGACAAGTACTTTGGCCGGATCCAGGTCA
>JANLQZ010000745.1:0-4583 GCA_031368125.1 Betaproteobacteria bacterium | reverse complement strand
CGCCGGCCGCCGCGACCCATGCTGCGCAGTTCAGAAACCAAGGTTTTGGAGCCACACACCATGCAGAATTCAGTTTCCGCACCGCCGTGCACAGAACGCCGCGCGTCGCAAAAAGCCGACCGGCGCTTCATGCCGCACCTGGACGGGTTCATGCAGGCGCAGTTCGGCGAGCGCCGCCAGGAACGCGCGCACGACCGGGCCTGCACCCACTGGCCGATGGACGGCGTGGCGAAGATCCAGGCCGCTTCGCGCGCGCTGCTGGTGATGGCCGAACTCTGGGAACATGGCGAGACGCTTGCCAAGTCGCGCCAGGTGCGCCCGGCCGGCTGCATCGATGTGGACAGCTTCGGCGCCGGCCCGCAGGCCGACGTCATGATGTTGCGCGCGGCGGCGCTGCCGGACGAGATCGAGGCGCTGAAACTGGCGATGCGCGACCAGGCCGAGGAGTTCGAGCGCATCAGCGCCTGGCTGGTCAGGGCGGCACGAACCACGCGCGTGGCCGCGAAATCGGCGCAACGGCCATTGGGCCTGGTCGCGGTGCTGAGCGAAGATCACCGGGTCATCGCCAAGGACCTGGTGGCGGCCGACATGAACGCCCTGGTGGCCACGCTGCTGGGCGAGGCTCTCAGGGTGCTCGATTGCCTGCGCTTGAGCGCCGGCGCAATCAACGCCGACCTGCTGGGTGCGCGGGCCTACGAGGTTTTTCTGCATACGGCGGCGGAGATGCTGGACCGTGCGGCCGCGCTTGCCACCGAGTCGGCAGTGTTCGTGGAGGACGTCGACCGCCAGTGGCGGGCGTTTCGGGTCCAGATCGCGACCGTGGTCGCGTTGTCGCAGGAGGCGGTTGGCGCCTGCACCAGGGCGCCGCCGCCCTGATACAGCGCAGCCCACGCGGACGCGTTTTGCCGCGACGGCACGCATGGCGCCCGGTCAATGGATTGCGTAGACTTCCATGCCGATACCGCGGTAACCGATGAAGGCGGCCGACCGGTCGAACATCGGCTCGCCGCTGACCCGGAACTGGCGTTGCGTGCCGTCGGCGTTGACGCGGTGGAAGGTGAAGTCCAGGAACGCCTCGCGCGCCGCGATCTTGGCCCGCAACTCCGTGCGCTGCGCCTCGTCCCAACCGGTGGCCGTGTCGTCGGCGGGTGCACCGGCGAAGTCGCCGACCCGGATTCCGAGCATGTCCAGCACCGGGCCAGAGACCTTGGTGAAGTTGCCTTGCGCGTCCTGTTCCCAGTACCAGTCGGAGGCCAGTTCGGTCAGGCTGCGGTAACGGGCCTCGCTCTCGCGCAACTCGGCGGTGCGTTCGCGCACCGTTTGTTCCAGCAGGCGGTTGTAATCCTCGAGTTTCTTTTGCACCAGCCGCACTTCCAGCATGTTGTGGATACGTGTCTCCACCTCGAGCAGATCGAAAGGCTTGCTGATGAAGTCCTTGGCGCCGGCCTGCAACGCGCGCAACTTGTGGCCTGGTTGCGCGGTCAGCACGATCACCGGCAGGTAGTGGTCGTCCGGGTTGGTCTTGAGCCCTTCCATCACCTGGAACCCGTCCATCTCGGGCATCTGCAGGTCGAGCAGGATCAGGTCGTAACGGTTCTTGCGGTGCAGCGCGCAGACCTCGATCGGATTCATGGTCGAGCTTACGCGCGTGTATCCGGCCTCCAGCAGCAACTGCTCGAGCATCTCCACGTTGGCCGGCTGGTCGTCGACGATCAGGATGTTGGCGTCGAGAATGTCGGATCCGGTCGACGTCATGCCTGTTCCTTCCCGCTTGCGCGCGCGACGGCCGTGCGCGGGGAATTCAGGGCCTGATCCAGTACATCCATGAACCGCACGACCTTGATCGGTTTGGTCAGGTAGTGGATGAACCCGGCCTCCAGGCCAATCGCGATATCGCGCGCCATGGCGTTGGCGCTCAGCGCGATGACCGGGATATGTGCCGTAACCGGGTCCGCGCGCAGCATCTTCATGGCGTCGACCCCGCTGATGTCGGGCAGATGAACGTCCATCAGCACCACATCCGGCAGGTGCTCGCGCGCCATCGCGACGCCGCTCGTGCCGTCGCGGGCACTCAGAAAACGCAGCTCCGGCCGGCGTGCGATCAGGTCTTCGATCAGCATCAGGTTGGCGTCGTTGTCCTCGACATACAACACGCTGCGCGGCGGCGCATCGGCGGGCGCCAGCGCCGTGGCTTGCGCCGACCCGGCCACGCCAGCGGGCGCGGCTTGCGCTTGCGCCGCCAGTGGCATGTCGACCCAGAACACGCTGCCTTTGCCGGGCGTGCTTTCAACGCCGATGCTGCCGCCCATGGCCTCGACCAGCCGCTTGCACACCACCAGGCCGATGCCGGTGCCCGGCACGGCGCTGGCCTCCTGCCCGAGACGATTGAAGGGCTCGAACAACTGGGCCAGCTGGTCCGGAGCCAGACCAGCGCCGGTGTCCGAGACGCGGATGCGCAGCTGGGTGGGGAAAACGATGCTGCAGTCGGCCACCACGGCGCCACCGGAGCGGTTGTACTTGATCGCGTTGGACAGCAGGTTGATCAGCACCTGGCGCATGCGGGTCCGGTCGGCCTGCACGAAATACCCGATGTCGGGCCGCGGAAACAGCAGGCTCACGTCGCACTCTTGCGCTTGTGGCTCCACCATGTCCCGGCATTCGCGCAGCACGTCCGCCAGCGCGACCGGCTCCAGGGCCAGCGCCAGCTTGCCGGACTCGATCAGCGCCAGATCGAGGATCTCGTTGATCAGTTCCAGCAGGTGCCAGCCCGCCAGCAGGATCTGGTCGAGGCTGCGTTTCTGCGCCGGTGTCGGCGCCGGGGTGCCGGCGTCGATGAGCTGGGCAAAACCGAGCATCGCCGACAGCGGCGTGCGCAGCTCATGGCTCAAGCTGGACAGAAAGTTCGATTTCGCGCGATTGGCCTGCTGCGCCACCGCCGTGGCGCGCTCCAGCGCGATGTTGCGCTCGCGCAGCTCGCGCGCCAGGCGCACACGTTCGGTGACGTCGTGCATTGCGACCTGGATCGCCGCCTGCCCGTCGTAATCAATCCAGATGCTCTGGACTTCCACGCCGATGGCGCTGCCGTCGAGCTTGCGCATCACCACTTCGATCATCGGCGCCGCACTGTGGGTAGCGCGTTGGCCCAGGGTGCGCGCCTGCACCAGCGCATGAAATTCGGGGTCGACGCGCTCGATGGCGGGTTGGCCCAGCAGCGCCTGCCCGGAGCGCGCACCAAACAACTCGACGGCGGCCGGATTGGCAAACACGATGTTTCCGTGGCGAACGATCACGATCACCTCGGGTGACCACCTGACCAGCGTGCGGTATCGTTGTTCGCTCTCCTGCATCGCGGCCTGCATCAGCTTGCGGTCCCCGATGTCGTTCAGCACCACCCGCATCAGGTCGGCGCCGTCGGCGTCGTGTGCCAGCGTGGCCACCAGTTGCACCCACAATGCGGCGCCGTCGTTGACCACCATCCGCAATTCGCATTGCTGGCGCTGGCCGGTCGCGAGCAGCTGTTTGCGGCACAGGTAGTAACTGTCCTGGTCGGCTTCGAGGATAAACTGGCTCAGCGGCTGTTTCACCAGCGTCGTGCGGGATAGACCGAGCAAGGTCGCGGCCGTGAGGTTTGCCTGCAGCACCATGCCCTGCTGGTCGACGGTGCAATAACCCACCGGCGCCAGGTCGTACAGGTCGAAATACTGTGTGCGCGCGACTTCGATCTCGACTTGCGCCCGGCGCAGCTCCTCGTTCTGCATGCCCAGCTCGATCTGGTGCACACGCAGCTCGTGCAGCATCTGGCGTGTGGCTTCGGGCGACAGGCCCTCGAGCTGCTCCGGCGCAAGCTGGTCGCTACCGCGCGCGCGCGCTTCGGCCTGTCGTCGCTGTTCGGCATCACTGCCGGTGGGTTTATCCATGCCCGCCATTGTGCGCCTGTGCCGCCTGCACCGCCCTTGCCGGCCGGGCCTCCCTGGCCCGCTCGGTGGTGGCAATCGCATACATCTGCCCGGCGCCGTTGACCAGCGCGGAGGAGGTCATCGAGACCTCCAGCACGATACCGTCCCTGTTGAGGCGCTGCGTCAGGTACGGCTCCAGCACCTGTGCATGGCTGAGTTGAGCCACCTTGGCCAGCGCGCTGTCGCGCAGCGCCGACGGGGTGCGGTCGCGTACATTCATCAGCAGCGCCTCGGCTTCACTCCAGCCATACAGCGCCACCGCGCCCGGGTTCCAGGCCAGGATGCGGCCATCGAGGTCCTGCACCGTGATGGCATCACGCGCATCACGCACCACCACCGCCAGGCGCTGCAACTCGTTGGCCTTGCGCAGCGCCTCGCGGCTGCGCACCACCTCCGTGATCCCCACGAAAGTAATCACCGCGCCTTCGATCACGTTGTTGAGCGTGCGGTAGGGCAGGATACGCATGCTGTACCAGTCGCCCTCGGTGGCCTGTACTTCCACCTCGAACGGCACCAGCGTGTCGAGCACGCCCTGCGCGTCGGCGACCAGGCGGTCGTAACCGACCAGGTTCGACACCGTGTGTGCCACCGGCCGCCCCACGTCGCTGGGGATCAGGTTGATGATCC